>CAYVGM010000099.1:0-9385 GCA_964451125.1 uncultured Chitinophagales bacterium | reverse complement strand
CTTGAGTGAGCCTGTCGATTAAACCAAACTCTCCCAACGCCGAAATTTCGGTGCGCTTTGTTTTTTCCATGTCGCAAAGATACTAATACCTACTGCGTTTTCAATATACTATTAATCTGAGTTCGGGTTAAGCGTTTCAATTAAAAAATAGTTGATTTTTGATATAGAACCACCACCTTTTAATTCCTCCTCCTTGTTAAGTTGGAGGAAAATAGGAGAAATCAACTATTTTTTTCACCTTAATTTTCTTAACCCGAATCCAGATTACTATTAGAAGGTATTGAAGAATGGACTAAAAAATAAATGATATGTGTATAAAATCAGAAAATCACTTTGTGGAGGCTTTGTATGATGCTGGCCAAACGGATGGCATCCCAAATGCGGAGTTCTGTTCCGCCTGCATGTAAGACAGATTGCTCATGGCTTTTTACACACATTTCACAGCCGTTTACCGCACTTACCGCCAAACTGATTAGTTCAAAAAATTCTTTTCCCAATACCGGGTTCATCATAATATTCATGCGCAAACGAGCAGGCGCATTGTCGTACACTTCTTTACTTACAAAATGACGAAAACGATAGATTACATTGTTTGCCGACAATAACGATGCACAAGCCTGGGCTTCAGCAATTTCTGCTTCAGAAGCTCCATTCTCTCCGGCTTTTGCAGAAAATGCTTGTGATAATACTGTATTATCAGCATTAGTCGCAATTGCCAATGCCAGCAAATAAGCTTCTTTCGGATGAATATGTTCCGACTGTAAAACGGCTTTTACATTGAGTTTTAAATCGCGTAGGTATTTGGAATCTGCCGCACCTAAATGCAATAAGACATTGTTTTTATAATCTGCCGGAATGCCTAATTCCGCCAGCAGTTCTAATATAGTTTCGTGCATGATGTTAAATGGGTTATAGATTAACCGAACCAAGAACCAAAACAATAAATCTTGATTCTTGGCTCTTATAATCTTGATTCTGTTATGATAATGTTTTTTGTCCTTTTTCCCAATTGCATGGGCAAAGTTCATCTGTTTGCAATGCATCTAGTACACGCAATACTTCTTTTACATTGCGTCCTACTGACAAATCATTTACAGCTACCCAACGGATGATGCCCTGTGGGTCAACTATAAATGTAGCTCTGTAGCAAACTTCTTCGCCGTCTGTCAATATACCCAATTCGCGCGCCAAGGTTTTGGAAGTATCTGCCAGCATGGGGTGGTTTATTTTATTTAAACCTTCGTGTGCCGTTCTCCAGCCTAAGTGTACAAATTCTGTATCGGTAGATGCACCAATTAAAACAGTATCTCTGTCTTTGAAATCGCCGTTTGCTTTATCAAAATCAATGATTTCAGTTGGGCATACAAACGTAAAATCTTTCGGCCAAAAATACATCACCAGCCATTTTCCGTCTTTGGTGTGGATGCTGTTGTCCACTTCTTGAAACTCTTTACCTTGTTCAAGACTTACTACCGCTTTTTTCTTAAAATCAGGGAACTTTTGTCCCACATTCATTAATGCCATTTTTTTATTATTTAAAGGATTAAAAATTAGAATACAAATATCTGCAATTTTATACGAAGCACATAAAAATTAATGTGCTAACCAAGCGGTGTACATCCAGATTTCTTTTTCTTGTTGGGTAATAAAATCGGTCAACATGGTAATCGTACCTTCGTCGTTCAGTTCTTCTGCAATGGGTAAAATGGTACGCTCCAACAGAATAATACCGGTAAGATTATCCACGACTGTTTCCACCCCGTTCTGCGCATCACTGATGTTTTTTGCTTCGTTTACTTTCGCTCTTTTTTGGTAATCTGAAAAGGTGTGCAAAGGTGTAAAGCCCACCGTTAAAATGCGTTCGGCTATTTGATCGATTTTCAGCTGTGCGTCGGTATATAGCTCTTCAAATTTGACATGCAATTCGAAAAAGTGTTTGCCCTTGATATTCCAGTGTAAACCGCGTAAATTCTGATAATAAATTTGAAAGGAGGCTAATAAATCATTCAGCCCGTCGGCTAATTTCTCGGATTGTTGTTGGTCTAAGCCTATTTTTGTAAGTGCCATGTTCGTTATTTTAGATTACAAAAGTACACCACTTGTTTTAATAAATAAAATTGATTAATTTTATGATTCAATAGAATTTGTTTATGAATTTTTCGCTTACACAATTAGAATATGTTTTGGCGATTGACAATTATCGTCATTTTGCCAAAGCCGCTGATGCTTGTCTGGTAACCCAACCCACGTTAAGCATGCAGCTCAAAAAATTGGAAGAAGAACTGGGGTTTGAACTTTTTGACCGGACCAAACAACCCATCATTCCAACAGATGCAGGCAAGATTATAATAGAACAAGCCCGCACCATTTTGCGCGAGACAAAAAAATTAGAACATATTGCGCAAACCTTCGACAGCAGTTTCGACGGCAATTTTACCGTTGGAATTATACCCACTATAGCACCGTATTTGTTGCCTTATTTTTTAGGTGATTTTATCAAAAAATACCCGAACATTCGTTTGCATTTACAAGAGTTGAAAACAGAGGAAATTATTTTTAAGCTGAATAAAGACGAACTGGATGCCGGAATTTTAGCTACGCCCTTACACGAAAGCAATTTGATAGAAGAACCTGTCTTTTATGAGGAAATAAAACTCTATGCCCATTATAAACATCCATTGTGTAATAAAAAAAATCTGAAACCAGATGATATTCTGCGCCCCGATATCTGGATGCTGACAGAAGGAAACTGCTTTCGCAACCAGATTATTAATATCTGCACGCAACCGCAGGAAATTACCAAACATCTGCATTATGACAGCGGCAGCCTGGAAACACTGAAAAAAATGGTGGACATGGAAGGCGGTTTTACCTTATTGCCTGAACTTGCCGTTTTAGAATTAGCCAATAAAAAACAAGAACAAATTTCTGAGTTCCGCAGGCCTAAACCACTCCGCGAAATCAGCATTGTATATGCCCGCAGTGTAGCTAAGATGAAATACATTCATGTTTTGAAAAAACTGATACAGGAAAGTATTCCGGACTATTTGCAAAACAAAAAAAGGGGAACGGTGGTAGAATGGAAATAAGCTTATTTTTTCTTTCCTTCAGGATGAAATTCTTCTGTGTACTGATATAATCTTTCGGGCATAAGGGTAGGTATTACACCGCTGTGTATCATTATTTTAGAAACTTGCTGATTCATCAGAAAGTCGGAAAAACCAAGGGCATTTACTTCATCGGTGTTGCCGATGATAATAGAGATTGGCCGGTAGAGTGGGTATTGTCCATTTGCCAAATCGTTTTGAGACAGGTAAAAAGTAGTATCATTTAAGCGGACAGGCAGCAATTTAATTTTTTCCAAGAGCCGTTTGGATGCTACATCCTCATCATTACTTACCAGATTAAACGGAATAAAACCGATGCTTTCGGGTTTGGCCACCACATAGTTTACAACATCTTTAAGGTTGTTCACCACTAATGCATTTTTAAAAAGGTCAGGATTTATTTTCACTTGCTGCATCAGAGCCTTGGCAATACCGGATTGTACATGATCAAAAACGAGCGGTGTTTTTTTATTTTGCAGCATTTCTGCTAACTGATTGAGATAAAAAACCGAATCGGGATTTTGGCGGGATGCGATAACCGCAATGGCATCGTAGCCGAAAGTATATTGTATAATCTTAGCTTTCTGTACTTGTTCGCAATAAGCCAGTTCTTCCGGGTCAAAGGCAGTGCTGACCAGAATTATTTTAATTTTGTCGGCTTTAAAATCACTGATTAATGCATCTTCGTTATTATATTCAACAATGAGTTTTGATTTGGGGTGGAAATGCTCATAAACAGGAATAATCTGGTCTAAAAGATAGCGCAAATTTGTATCGGCATGTATGCGTGCCGTGCCTGTTTCCCAGTCGTTGAGGTTTTTCTGTTTCTCATTTTTTTGAGAAGAATTACATGATACTAAAGCAAAAAACAATATCGAGTACAGAAGTTTAAGCCAGATTTTCATTCCATTTCTTTTTTAAACTTAAAAGCACGGTAAAGCCTGAACAATCCGTATGCGAACAGTAACACCGAAAGCGCTAATTTAGTTTTATCTGAAAATATGGGTAGTTTTGTGACAGGCAGAAAAAACAATACAGCTGCCAATACAATATATGCAATGGCTATTGTAAAACGGATGAGAAAAGCAGGATGCAAAAAATCATTCATGCTGTAAAAATAAGGAATTGTAATCAGTCCACAGACGACAAAACTTGGATTTAAATTAATTAACCTGATAATCTGCTAAAGAGTTAATGAAGTCTTATACAGTCGCTTCATCCATTGCTTTTTTTAGGATAAAGAAAAATGTGACAAGTACTATTTAGAAATATGATAATTGGCTAATTCATTAATGAAGGTTGTGTTTGTTAGAACACGGATAACAAAAATGATACGGATTATATCAGATTTTAATCGCATTCAATTAAATTCAATCGCATTTATTATATGGGTATATTGTCTTTATTAGAAAAAATCATCTGCTTCATCTTCAAACAATAATTCTTTATTAAACTCTTGAGCATAAATTTTAATTCTATCTATATTAGATTCAATTCCTATTTTTTTATAAAACAGTTCTAATTCATTAATTTTTATCCACTTAGAACCTATCATATTGGTGTTAAATAACTCATCAAATATTTGATGTGAAATATTTTTAAAATATGCATCTGATTTAGTAAATGAGTTACTGTTTTTTATCAACTTCTTTACCTCACAAACAGGAATATGAACACCAGTAGTAATTAGCTTACTTTCTTCATTAACATATTTACTTGCAGGTCTTAAAAATACAGAGCAAAAAGGGAATCTATAATTCTGTGTGAATTTTTCATTATTATAACCATTACAAAATGTATTATCGCAAAAATGCATTCTCTAAAACATGAATTGAGTATTAAAAATGAACAAATACAGCAACTCTTGAAATTATTAGAGACAATCAAGCAAAATTAAATTATCTTAACTAAAGCCTCGTCATTCTGCACAAATCTTTTACAGCCCGTTGATAGAGATACCAAATACCAGTGGGTGCATGGTTGGTCCTTTGCCTTTGTTAAAGGTTTCGGACAGGGAATAATAGAAGAATAAGTTAGCCAAGCTATAACCACCGCGGATATATACACCGTAGCGCAATTTTGCCATATTGGCAACTTTCAAGTCTTTAAATTTTACATTTTCGCCACTATTATCCAAGTCCTCGCCTACATATTTCCATTTGCTGCCCAGTAGGAAGCCTAATTTAAAGCCCAATGCCAGTTTCCATGATTGTCCGGTTTTAGCATTCGGTGTGGAACGATAGCGTACTTCAAGCGGAATATCGAAATATGTCATGTTTAATTTTGATTTTTTGGATGATATAGAATCTCCCAAGGCATAAAAACGAGTAATCGAATCTTTGTGCCATGCCATGCCATAGCGTTTGAAATAATAGTTTTCAGAACCGATGCCTGCTCCTGGAGCAATTGCAAAATTTTTCTTCTTGCCAAGTGGCACATCCCACATAAAGTAGGCATTGATGCCGCGAGAGAAACCGCTCACTTTGAAATCTTTGGGTGTGCGAACGCCGTCTTTATCAAAAAGCGCATTCATCAAACATAAATCAATGACGATGCGGTCTTGCGCTTTGCCGATTCTTTGTTTTACGGAAGGCGATATTTTGGATTTTGTTTTGGTAGAATCCTGTGCATGAAGTATATTAATACCAGCCAAAAACAATAAGCAAATGAAATATTTACGCATAAAAATCAGATAAGTGTGCAAAAATACAATTATTCTTGGGTTTGCGAAGCGATTAACGTTTATTAATACAGAAATGAACCCGTTAATATTAGCTTGCACCCATTAATCAAATAAAAATCAACTGTAACTGTTTTTATTTTTTATTTAAAAAAGCACTGGCAAATCATAGTAGCGGTTGAAAATATTCGTGGCGAAAGTGACCATAAATGAGTTGGTCTTGAAGCCTTGTGTGCTTAGAATTTGTGAATTATATTTTCTGAATTGCAACCTGCCTTCAATCACCATATTCAATTTGGGATTGATAATATATCCTGCCTTTATCTCGTTGTCAAAAACGGAATAACCTAAACCGTTAAACATTTTAATGTTGTTTGTTTTGGTAATTGTATTAGCTGCATCCATATAATTATTGCCCAAATTAGAGTGGAGACTGGTATCAGCCCCTGCTTGTATATAAGACAATTTATACGATGCGTAAATTCTTTTATACTGATAATTCACCATCATTAAATACTCTCTGAAATTAGCTCCCATGGGATGCCCTAATGATTGATTATAATGATAATAGCCTATTGCAGAGTCTTCTCCCTGGTATGAATACGGGTTTACATTATTAAATTCTGCCTGAAAATTGAGATTTTTTACTCCACCGACATCAAAATATTTGACACCTGCCTGATAGCCTATGCGATTATCGGATGTATGGCGTTTGCCTGCTTTATTCAACATCACCTGACCATAAACCACCACATATTTAGGACAAGTAACTTTTACATTAAAGCCATAAACCTGTGTTGTGTTTTCTTTTACTTTGTTTTGGAAAGCACGAACGCCCAGAACAGGATTCAGAAAGTTATAATCGAAAAAGGTGTTGCCTTTTGCCGTCGTTCTCCTCCACGTAATGCCTTCAAAAACACCGATTTGCAGATATTTTACAGGCTCTATACTAAAATAATTAAAAGTAGCCAGTTTGCGCGGAAACCCGAGTGTGAAATCATTAAATCCTCTCAGGTTATTAATCAACTCGGCATAAATCATCGAATATTTGATGCGCCAGGCATTCACGGTAAACTGAGCATAAGGATAGGTATAGGCATTATCAGACAATAACAAACTTCGGTAACCATCACCAATAAAATGTTTACCGTTGCCCAATTGCATATTAAAGTATTTATTGGGCGAATAAGATATGTATGCATAAATACTGGAGAAGTCCAGCCCGCCTTTACCTCTGTTGCGGATATTGCCCTCACCGGGTACCACTCCTGTCGTTGCAGTATAAAGGTTGACATATTCCGGAAAACGATTAACCGTGTTTAACAACGCCGTGTAAAGTGTTACTTTTTGACCTATATCAGCCCGAAGCTCAAATCCTTTGAGATTGTTGGTCAATAATTTTTTGCCACTGATATCATATCCGAATCCAACATTAAAAATGGGATTAACGGCTACGTACACTTTTCGTTTCTTATAAGCTCTGTCATAAATCAGGTCGTTATAATAAACTGAATCTTGAGCCAAAATCTTGCCATAATGCTTAACATAACCATGCTCATCAAACTCCAACAAGTTTTCAAAGCCTACTACATTTACCACCTTGCTAAACCAGTTAGTATGTGGCACACGCTCATAGCCTTGTATAGTATCAGGATAGACAAATTGATAGACTTCAGCAGCATTATAAGGCTTAATGGCCGAATGGAAGGCAGGCTTATCCACTGCATTGAGATACTTCTCATAATTTAAAATCATGTTGCGGTTCATCGGAAGATTTTCCTGCTGAGCCGATGCCAACGAAATTAAAGTACAAACAAACAGCGTAAGTAGACTACATTTTTTAGAAAGCATTTTCTTCACCGCGAATCATGTTGATAATCGTCAAAAGTAAGATTTTTAAATCAAGTGCAAAACTCCAATTTTCAATATACCAAACATCTGCCCTTACACGGCCTTCCATATCGTCCAAATCTCTTGTTTCACCCCTATATCCGTTTACTTGTGCCCAACCGGTAATGCCGGGTTTAATGAAATGACGAACCATAAACTTATCAACTAATTTAGCATATTCTTCGGTGTGCTTTATCATGTGAGGTCGAGGCCCGATAACAGACATTTGCCCAAAAAAGACATTGATAAACTGCGGCATTTCGTCTAAATTGGTTTTGCGAAGGAATCTGCCAATAGGTGTAATACGACTATCGTCCTTTGATGCTTGCAATACATGTGCAGCATCGTTGATATACATACTTCTGAATTTGATAACGGGAAAAGGCAGGTTTTTAATTCCGCTTCTTTCTTGTACAAAAAATATCGGTCCCTTAGAAGTCAGTTTGATGATAATTGCCATTAGTGGTACAAACCAAGATAAAACGAAAACAATCACTAAGAACGAAAAACAAATATCGAACAGACGTTTTACTATGCGGTTTACAATATTTTCGAGTGGCTCGCTGCGCATGGTCATTACTGGAATTTGACCATAATAGTCAATTTCTACTTTATTTAAATGGTGAGTAAGAAATCGGCTTAAATCAGGGACTATCTTAATCCGTATCAGGTTCTCATCGCCAAAATGTATCAACTCTTTTATTTTATCTTCTTCCTCGTAAGGCAAAGCACAGAATATCTCATCTACTTCGTGTTTTATGGCAAATTTCTTAGCATCTTCCACATTGCCCAATATATGCTTGCGCACATCAGAACTATATAGCTCAGGGTTATCATCATAAAAGCCTTGAAACTGATAACCATATTCAATTTTGTGTTCCAGCATCTGTTTGAATTCCTGCGCCGATTTTCCTGCGCCGATAATCATCGTTTTGCGGTTGTTAAATCCTCTGGCTCTGTATGCTCTTACCGTTTTTATAAACCCGAAACGCCAAATTAAGGTGAGTATAAAAGAGGTGATATAAGTAATCATCAATACCTCACGAGACAGCTTAAAGGTTTGGTTAAGGTCTTTAAATACAACTATATATGAGAATGAAAGTACGATTTGCAGGAAGAATAAACGAAAAAGCGCAGATAACAGAGTAAAGAATCGGGTATTCCGATACATATCAAACGTACCGGACACTTGAGCAGAAAATAAGTAGATGAGATTTAAATAAATCCACAACTGCAGATATTTGGTATCCCGCATTTGTGTCAGTTCAAAATTAAAACTTAATAGATTACCAAGAATATATGAAAAATTCAGGATAATTAAATCACCTATTGCATGAACCAATACATATAGATTGGTAACTCTTTTTGCCATTCCAGTTGCAATTTACTTTAAATCTTCTTTACATTAAATTTTACTTGCGTTAAACTATTGTAATAATTTAGAAGCGTAAATTTTACAAAGAGTTGCAACCATGCATATTTAATGTTTTCATCTTTTCAAAATTAGTTGTTATTATCTATAGATCCAATTATATTTATTTATGAAAGTAGATCGATTTGTTTAAAAAAAAATACACAATGTTTTGGTTATCTGCTTATTATGACTTTTTTTATAGGGAATCATCCTTTCCTAAAGATACTATTTCCTAAAAATATATCTTAAGTAGTAACTTTATTGAGATTATTTTATGTTTTTATTAAATAAAAA
>CAYVGM010000098.1:0-9456 GCA_964451125.1 uncultured Chitinophagales bacterium | reverse complement strand
GGTTTTTTTAAAATAACAATCCTATTACCTATTTTTTATTAGGGTTTGGGATTAATTTGCCCGACACCGGCAAAAAAATGTCATTTTGCGCATTTTTCCGGTTGTATAGTCCGGCACATAATTCGTGATAAACCAAGCCTTATTAATGTTGTTGTTGTAAGTGCAGAATGAGCCGAAAATTTTTTGTTCTAATACTGGTTTCATTTTCAATTTTGTTGCGAAAAGTCGAAAATCAGGCGTATTAGCAGTTAGGTTATAAGTTGTTTTTTCTAATTTATAATATCTTGTAAATCAATCAATTATAAACTTTCGTGGAGCATATCGGAATCGAACCGATGACCTCTTGACTGCCAGTCAAGCACTCTAGCCATCTGAGCTAATGCCCCATTGTGTTGCAAATGTACATTTTTTCAATCATTTTTTTTCATTATTAAACAGCGGAAATTCTAAATAAAATATCGTGTATTCTCCCTCTTTTGAAACAAACCAAATCTTACCTTCCATACGCTCAATTGTGTTTTTGCAAATGGCTAAGCCAAGTCCGGTACCAGAAGATTTAGTTGTAAAATTAGGCTCGAAAATTTTATCTCGTTTATCTTCCTGAATGCCAGTGCCATTATCGAAAATGGAAATCAGACAATCTTTTTCCGTTTTTGAAAAGTCAATTTTTATTTTTCCTTCTGAGTTTTCTGGAATCGCCTGCACCGAGTTTTTGATGATATTAGTGAAGATGCGTATGATTTGATTTTTATCACCAAGCACCTCATAAGCTTCGTCTGGATATTGCACATCAAATGAAATTTCTTCGTGCTGTCCGAATAGTTCTACTGTAGATTTTACAAGCGGTACAATATCAATTTTTTCAAAATTACCCAATGGCATTTTTGCAAAATCGGAAAACGCTGAAGCTATATTTGATAAGTTATCAATCTGTTCTATCAGTCTTTCAGAAACTCGTTTGGTAAGTTCTTGTATGTCCGGAGAATTGTCATTAATAGCCCGTTGCAAGTGCTGTATGCTCAATTTCATAGGGGTAAGCGGGTTCTTGATTTCGTGCGCTACCTGCTTTGCCATCTCTCGCCATGCGCCTTCACGCTCTGACTTGGCTAATAGTCCGGCACTTTTTTCCAACTCTGCCAACATCAAATTGTACTGTTTTACTAAGAGTCCTATTTCATCCTGATTTTTCCAGAGTATTGGTTCGTTTGATTTGCCAAACTGCACATTTTTAATATTGTCTGAAATGAGCTTGAGTGAATTGGTAATAGAACGAGATAAAAATATAGCCAGCAAGGCCGCAGCAATCAAAAAGATAACATACACATTGACTAAAGCTACTAAGAAATAGGAGATATCCTCGCGGAATGATTTTTCTTTGCCATAATATGGGAAATTATAATAACCCAACACTTTGCCATTACTGCGAAACGGCTGATAAGCACTTAAAAATTTCAGTTTCCCTATAGATTCATCATGCACATATTTCGATTTATTTTTAACTACTAAATTGTAATAAGCATCCGCATCCATTTTATTAGACAAAAGTTGGCGTTTAAAAATTTCCGGCTGAGTAGAATACAGCAATTCTCCTTTATTGTCATAGACGTTAATATCGAGTGCATGAATATTGGAAAGTGATTTGATGTACTTATTGGAAATGACATTAAATGTCTGACTTTTGTATTGCGGATATTCATCGACATAATACTGCGAAACATTTTTCATCACGGTATTTACTTTTTTCAATAAACGGCTATTGTGGTATAAATTATACTGGTATTGAAAATATACTAATGTAACAATACCGATAATGACCAATGAAACTAGCACCAATGCTATCATGGAATTTTGAATTTGCTTTTGCAAGGTATTATTGCGCATGAAATTCCGTATAGATTCATTGCCCCAGAAACGATCGGAGAACCCTATGGCATCAACAAAGATGAAGAAGAGCAGAAAGAAGATAATCATGTAAGAAAAAATGGAAATAGTACTAAGCGCCGGACGGCTTTGTTCTGACAGCACTACTTGTTTTTCATCGCCGAAATAAACTAAATGATTGTAATTGGCTGTTTCAAAATTGCCATATTCTTCATTGCCTTTTTGCTTATAATTAAAATCGAGTTTGTACTCATAATCTCCTTTTTGCTTTACCAGATGCTTATGATCATAAATGCCATAGGCGTAACTGTCAAATTCTTCATCAAAATAATTATTCTGTTTCATCAACAATTCCGGATAGGCACTGAAGGAAGAAAATATTTTAGGAGTAAACTCAACAAATAAATAGCCTAATTGTAGAGTGTCTTCTCGCATGGGGAAATAGCCCAGATATTTTTCTCCATTTTCTTTAAAAGCGAGATAATAAAAATTATTTGAAATGGGAATTGCTTTTTTTGAAAAGCGATAGGTATTGAGCTTGTAGAAATCTTTATTGCTCAAACCTTTTAGCGGAAGACCGTCTTTGTCGAATGTGTAAACGTTAATGGAATATCGTTTTTGAAATCGCTTGAAATATTTATCTGTGATGCGGTCTTCGATATCTACATAATAGATATAAGGATTCTTAAAATAATTATCAATAAATTTATCATTCTTTATTTCACTTTCAGCTTCCGTCAGGTTGAATTCTTCGCCATGATCTCTGTCTGCAATCAATTCTTTCATTCTGTATTTGCGTTTATCCATATCTTTTTGGTTGGTGTTGTAAATAATGATGATGGATGTCAAAAAGGAAATAAAAGCCAGTAAAATTAAATTGGATAAAAAGCTGTAGTTAGAAAATCTTTTGAAAAAACTGCTTTCGTTGGTGTAAAATAATGAGAAAGAAATAAACCATAACATTAAAAACAAAGTGTACCATAAATTGCCAAAGATTTTAAACACATAAGCAATACAGAAAATCACCAAGGTGAGTATGATTTCAATCCACACGAATTTTTTATCGTCCTGAAAATTACCTGCCCATTTCTGTACAAATAAAAATCCGGAAAAACAAAGTCCGAAAATCACCAAGCTGATAAATGTGTAGCTATTAACCGAATTGACGTAATAAAAATTAAAGCTGATGACAGAGTTGAGTATGATACTTTGTATGATAAAAATAAGGAGCAAATAAAATAAAATGGGAAATATTACTTTGATGTAAGTTGACTTTCCGCCTGATTTGAAATAACGTAAAAACGACAAGCTCCATGTTGCCAAAAATGTACGGATAAGCAGTACACCGAGAGAATTGCCTAAGTAAGGCGATGCAAAGAGGGTAGAAGCAAAGAGCAAAGAAGTTTTGGTAATTGAAAAAATATTGAGCTGATTAAATAAGACTTCAAAAAAAACAACTGTACTCAAAATCAACAAAATTGCCAGCGATTTTCTGTTTTCTTTTAATAATTGTTTTGTAAAACGATACAGCGCCCAAAATAAGAGCAAGAGTCCCAACAGTTCAATAAATACAGTATAGGGATTGTAGATAAGTTTGATATTGTCAGATGCACGAATAGAGAACAAATATTTGCCTTGCTTGTTTTTTACAGAAACAATATTTTTATTTTCCCGGCTCGAAATGACAAATCTTTCCAAAAACGGATGTGTGAATACGAAGCCATTTCGGAGAAACTTATTGTTGATTAAAAAATGATAATAAACGGGAATAAAGACAAATACCTGCACTTTTTGTTTTTCGTATTCTTTATACAAAATGCAATAGAACCCATTACCTTGTTTGATGAAGTTAGTTTTTGACTCGGCAATTTTTTCAATGTTTTCCGGGATAAATTCGTTATTTGACCAATATTTCAAAATGCCGTCTTGGTAAACATAAATAAATAAATCTTTGTTTTCAGAGTAGGTGCTGAATTGCTTTTCAATAGAAGTATAATTGAATTTGGACTGTAGGAAAATGGTGTCATTTACTATTTTCTCTGCATCCTCTTGTTTATGCTGAATTTTTCGTTCCAGCATGCGTTTGGCTCTGTACAAACCAGGTTGAGTAGTTTGAACAGTATCTGTTGCTATGCTGATGATTAATAATAGCAGACCTATGGCAATACTGATTTTCCATTTATGAAGTGTAAAAAAATTTGAATATTTTTTAAAATGCCAAGTCATGCTTTATATCTTGTAGCTATTTGTTTTTTTTACAGCTTCTTTTGCCAAATTCCAGATTTCGTCTAATTGAGCTAAATTCATTTCATGCAAATTGAGTTGTTTTTCTTTTGCATATTTTTCCATCCACATAAAACGTTCCATAAATTTCTTATTAGTGCGGTCTAAGGCTTTTTCGGCATCTACATCAATAAAACGAGAGTAGTTGATTAATGCAAACAGCACATCCCCGAATTCCAGCTCTATTTCATCGGAATTGCCTGATTGTACAGCTTCTTTCAGTTCAGCAATTTCTTCTTCAATCTTATCCATTACCTGCTCTTTGTAGTCCCAGTCGAAGCCTACCTGACGCACTTTTTCCTGTATGCGATTGGCTTTGGTAATGGGAGGTAAGCCATTGGGTACTCCCTCTAATATTGATTTTTTACCTTCTTTGAGTTTCAGTTGTTCCCAGTTTTTTTTGACATCCTCTTCATTTTCTACTTCCACATCACCATAGATATGCGGGTGCCGATGTATAAGTTTGTCACATACCGCATTCAACACTTCATCTACCGTAAACTGTTTTTGTTCATCGGCAATTTTGGCATAGAATACTAAATGCAAAAACAAATCGCCGAGTTCTTCTTTAATGTTTCTCCAGTCATCATTGAGGATAGCTTCAGAAAGTTCGTAGGTTTCTTCGATAGTCAGTTTTCGCAAGGAGTGTATTGTTTGTTTTTTATCCCATGGGCATTGCGTACGGAGTTCGTTCATTATTTGCAAAAGGCGTTCAAAAGCAGATTTTTCGGCAGACATGGGCAGTTTTTTGCAAAGCTACTGATTTTTTTGAACTGAAGAATTTGTTTTAAAAAGGCAATAGGGTATGTCTGTTTATCAGAATAAATATACAGGATGACTGATATCAGCCACTATATCACCGTCCGATAACTTATACCCAGCCAATTAAATGTATAAGTCATAAACATAAATTATGTTATCAGGTTTAAGAGTCCCAAGTTCAAGTGTTAAATGCAGTTTTTTATTTAATAATTGTGTTTTGATCAAATATAAGTTTCCATTCGTTATCTCGTAAATTAAATACTAATGTCAGATAGTACTGAAATGAGTAACTTTCTCCATTTTCATCTTTATCAGCATACGTTATCTTAGTCAAGACTATTCCGGTTTCGCCCTTAATTATTTTTTCTGTAATTTCATATTTAATTTCCCAATCTTTGTCACTAAACCAATCTGAATTTACATTTTTGTATTCAGTCAATGAATTTGAGTATTTCCCATTTGGTAAAATAAGTGTAATAGATTCAGCATCTACAGTTTCCAGCAGATTTTCAATATCTCTGTTTTTAATTGCCGTGAAGTGTTTTTTAATGGTATCGTCCAAATCATTCATGTGTTCATTTTTTAATTTACAAGTAGTCATTGATGAAAGTATGATAAATAATATAAAATATATGTTTATTTTCATTGCATTATTCAGCTATTTTCAAAAATTGGAGTTTATTGTAAGCGGCAGATAACTACCACTAATCTCCATTTACATCATTAAAGGTAATTATTAGTTCGATATGTGGCAAGAGAGATGTGTATATTCGATGAATTAGCTATTGGATAATTTCATAAAATGCATATCTCTGATATTTTAGTTAATAGAAACAGTGAATATAGTTTACCCATCATAAAAGAAAATACAGTCATTCCATAAAAATCTGTTTTTTAGAGAAAAGAGACTTACTTATATTTGAAATGAGTACAATCTAATCATATTACAACTACAAATAATCATTCATCTATAAGTTACATGATAAAAAACAGCTAAAGAGTTTGCAAAAATATTTTATTCCTTATCTGCTCTTTTTCATTTTTGCTTTTTATATTTAATGTCTAATTGCATCTTGTATGAAATCCCGATTTTTTTTACTGTTTTCATTGTTTATTGCTCTACTCGTTTCATCTTGCAAAACTTTATTTCCGGTTAAAGCCAATGCTGATTTGATAAAAATTGAAAAACCTTCTACGGCTGATACGGCTTTGATTTCATTTTACAAACCTTACAAGGATTCCTTAGACAAAATGATGCAAATAAAAATTGCTGAACTCGAAACGGATTTATATAAAAAGCAACCCGAAAGTACCTTGGGCAATTTAATAGCAGATATCTTATTTGCCGAAACAAAACAACATTTAAAACTACCTGTTGATTTTAGCGTGATGAACTATGGCGGCATTCGTGTCAGCTCACTAGCCAAAGGCAATCTGATGATTAATGATGCCTACTTGATATCGCCCTTTGATAATTACCTGGTTTTGCAAAAATTAAGCGGTATGCAAGTGCAGGCAATCTGCGATTCGTTGGCATTGAAAGGAGGTTGGCCAGTTTCAGGTATTTCTTTTGAAATTAAAAACAAAAAAGCACAACATATTCAAATACAACATCAGGCTCTTGATTTATCAAAAACTTATACAATGGCTACTATAGATTATGTGGCTAATGGAGGCGATGGTATGGCATTGCTGAAAGCAGTACCGCAAATGGCTACAGGCGTGCTTTTTAGAGATGCAATTATAGATTACTGGAAACAGCAAACGCAACAAGGAAAAAAAATAAATGCTCAACCTGAAAACCGTATAACAAATGTGGAATAGAAGAAACTTTATAAAAGCTACTACACTTACTGCATTGAGCACATACTTGCAGCCCAATGTATTTGCATCAGCGCAAGCAGTTGACGAATTAGTGATACTGCATACCAACGATGTACATAGCCACATCGAACCATTTTCTGACGATGATAAAAAATATCCGGGTATGGGGGGCATTGCTCCGCGCAAAAGTATAATAGATGCCATCAGAGATAAACATAATCAAACCTTGCTTTTGGATGCAGGAGATATCTTTCAGGGTACGCCCTATTTTAATTTTTTTCATGGAAGTATAGAAATAGAAGCTATGAATAAAATGGGATATGATTGTGCCACTATCGGCAATCATGATTTTGACGGCGGACTGGACAATCTCGCCTTACAAATTTCACATGCTAAATTTCCATTTGTCAATTGCAATTACGACTTCAGCAATACACTATTAGCCGGAAAAATAAACAAACATGTCGTATTACAGAAAGGCAAATTAAAAATTGGAATTACTGGTGTGGGTGTAGCCCTTGACGGCTTAGTACCTGCTCAATTATATGGCAATACGGTTTATAACAATCCTATTGAAGCAGTACAAAAAGAAGTTAACATCCTCAAAGATGAACATAAATGTAATTTGATAATATGCCTTTCGCATTTGGGCTACAAATATGAAGACAGTAAAGTTTCAGACCTTGTGCTTGGGGCATCTACAAGCCATATCGACTTGATAATAGGCGGACATACGCACACTTTTTTGCCGGAACCTGTTGTTATTAAAAATATAGTAAATAATAATGTAATGATTAATCAAGTGGGGTGGGCAGGTGTGCAATTAGGCAAACTGCATTATCTTTTTGAAAAAAAATCAAGAAAAAAAATAGCGAATACACATACTGTTATTGATATTAAAAAATCAAGTGGCAAATGATTTTTTTTATCAAGAATTTTTTATCATCTTAGTTGTCCGGTTGTTGAAAATTATTAATAAATAAAACTATAAAAGTGCGTATGAAAAACAAGCATGAACTTGTGTGGGAAAATTGCCTCGATATCATTAAAGATAACATTAACATTCAAAGCTATAAAACCTGGTTCGAACCTATAAAACCTGTAAAACTCGATAACAATATTCTTACTATTCAAGTACCGTCACAATTTTTTTATGAGTGGCTGGAAGAACACTATGTAACTTTATTACGCAAAACCATCAAACGCGAATTAGGCGCAGATGCAAAATTAGAATACCGCATTTTAGTAGATGCATCAAACGGCAAGAGCGAACCCAAAACGATGGATGTTCCTAATTACAAAGAAGGTGTAGTGGGAGCAAACGAAATTTCCATGCCGGCAATATTTTCCAGTCCAATGGTGCGCAATCCGTTTGTCATTCCTGGCTTGAAAAAAATTCATGTAGATTCTCAACTAAATCCCAATTATACATTTACTTCATTTATAGAAGGTGATTGTAATAAATTTGCAAGAAGTGCAGGCATGGCAGTTGCAAAAACTCCGGGCGGTACTGCCTTTAATCCTTTGGTAATTTATGGAGGCGTAGGTTTGGGTAAAACGCATCTGGCACAAGCCATCGGTAACTTCATTAAAATAAACAACAATTCTAAAACTGTTTTATATGTGAGTTCTGAAAAATTCACACAACAGTTTATAACAGCATTAAAAGAAAATTCTACCAACGATTTTATTCATTTCTATCAACAGATAGATGTACTGATTATTGACGATATTCAATTCTTTGCTAATAAACAAAAAACACAAGATATCTTTTTTCATATTTTCAATCATTTGCACCAAACCGGAAAACAACTGATTTTGACTTCGGATCGTGCGCCTAAAGATTTGGAAAACATGGAAGAACGATTATTGTCGCGTTTTAAATGGGGATTGACTACGGATTTGCAAATACCTGACTACGATACCCGTGTGGCTATTTTGCAAAAGAAAATGTATGCAGATGGTATAGAACTGACGGAAGAAGTAACCCGTTTTATCGCAACAAATATCAAATCAAATGTAAGAGAGCTGGAAGGTGTATTGACATCTTTGCTGGCACAAGCAACCATAAACAATCAAGATATTAATCTGGATTTGGCGAAGAAAACTGTTATCAATTTCGTGAAACATGCTACTAAAGAAATTTCTTTAGATATGATACAAAAAACGGTATGCGATTTCTTTGAAGTGCCTGTAGAGAAACTGAAAGAGCCAACCCGAAAACGTCAGTTTGTACAAGCCCGGCAGTTATCTATGTTTTTTGCAAAAGAATATACGAAATCATCATTAAAAGCAATAGGTTTGCAATTTGGAGGCAGAGACCATAGTACAGTTATTCACTCTTGCCAGGCCGTGCGCAACCTGATAGATACCGATGAAGAATTCAGGGACGCCGTAGAAGAACTCAAAAAACGCATTGAGTTGAGTTTGTAAGCTGTTATCAATTTATTAAAACAAATCTTCTTTAGTTTTTTTCATTTATCTTTGCATAGTTCTTTAAAAATCCTATCTTTGCCGTCCCAAGTTCTTAGGAATAAATGGAAGGTGAGATGGGTGAGAGGCTTAAACCACCAGTTTGCTAAACTGACGTATGGGAAACTGTACCGAGGGTTCGAATCCCTCTCTCACCGCTCAACGGGATGTAGTTCAGCCCGGTTAGAATGCCTGGTTTGGGACCAGGAGGTCGTTGGTTCGAATCCAGCCATC
>CAYVGM010000097.1:0-9608 GCA_964451125.1 uncultured Chitinophagales bacterium | reverse complement strand
AAAGAAAAAGACTACCACTTATGGTACAGTGCTTCAGAAACCGTTATTTGGGAATAGTTGATTTAGAATAGATACCTTTGGTTTACCTGAAAGCAATCTTGCCAGTGATATAATTGCCGATTTGATTTCCTTGAGTAATGCCACTATTAATGGCTTCCATATAGTGTATGCCTCCATAAATTCGGGATATGGCTGCCTCCTGTGCCGCATCACTGAATGAAACGAAGCTTCTGGGCATGTAGCCCAGCCATGCATTGCAACTGTCAGTAAAGGCTACTGTGCCTAATGCATTTGTCAGTACAGTTGCAGCAGCTCCGGATGCTACGGAATGACCCGAAGGATATTCCGGAAAAGGAGGTGTGATGTCGTTGCTTTGACCGGTAGTCCATGAGGAGCTGATAAAATCGCGGATATAGGTTTCGGGGCGAAGCAAATTATAACGGTATTTTGATGTCCAGCATGAAATAAAAGCATCAGCTTCGGTAATGCCGAGCAGCGCATACAATTCAGCCGCTTTGCCCAATTTATAATTTTTCTGGCGGATAATATATTGCAAAATGGCCATCCAGTGACCTGCCGGTGTTTGTGCACCGGTGCCATCGCGCCACCATAAAACAATATCATTTTGTTCATTCGTGCGTGCATTTACCGTATTATATACTTCCAGTGCGAGATGCCCAAATGCTGAGCTTGTATCTTCATTGTAAGGTGTGGACTGTGGGATTAGAAACTGTGCAGCAGAATCCATCACAAATGGTCGGATTTGCGACCAGTAGGGTTCAGCCGGATAAAGATGAGCCATATCTGTAGGCACCCAATACCAGGGATGAGCAGCATCGCGAGGAGGTACTGTATAGGATAGATTTCTTACCGTTTGAAAATGGTCTGCAGCAGCATATTGTTTAATTCCATCAGCTACAATACGACCTCTTAGTTTTGATTTTTCAATAATCGTATCTGCTACAGAAGTGCCTATGGAAGATAAAAATGTGTTATACAATTCATCAGCCATGGTGCGTGATGCAGGGTTTAGTGCAGGTACTAGAGTATCACACAGCAATAACTGGTACATCAGCTCATTTACAACAATATGGTAAGCTAATGAGTCAGTATTTGAAGGTATTGCGTTTGCCGCAAAGCCATTAAGTTGACCTTGTAAAGTTTTATTATTAGCGAGGCCTTCACTTAAACACTCATACATCCCTATGCCGGCATAAGCAAACAAACGTGATGTGCGGGGTGGGTTCATAGATTGTGATGCTACAATTTCCCTGTACACGTTTATCCAGTCGATAGCAACCTGCGGGCTGTATGTATTGGCATCTGACAAATTATGCGGAACAGGTGTGGGTGTTACATCCGGATCGTTTTTGCACGATATAATCACTAATGAAAGTAGTGAAAGCAGCAAGTATATTTTCTTCAAGATACTCATTTAGGATAAAGTTAAAAATAAAATCGTTGAATAAAAGAAAAGAGGACGTATAAAGGATAAATCTGAAATCAAGAATTAAGATTATTTCCGTAATGATTTGAATTGAAATACTTCATAAATATAGATATTATTACATACTACTACTACAAATGTAACTATTTTATAAAATGTTTGATTGAATTTTTGCTATCTTTACCCAATAATCTTAATTCATGAAAAGAAAATTTTACGTACTCTTATTATTCGTTTTATCTGTAACGTCTGCTTTTGCCGGCTATATAAATGGTACGCTCATACATGGAGGTCAAACAAGAAAATACGTAGTATATATTCCTGCCATCTACTCCACACAAAATATTAAGGTACCACTTTTGGTAGGATTGCACGGCAATGGGGATAATGCGGCAAATTTTAGTCAGATTTGTATGTCTTCTGCTATTGCAGATACTGCTAATTATATCGTTGTCTATCCGGAAGCTCTACCTGACCCTATCTTGACCACCAACGCATGGCACTCAGGCGCGGGATTCTCAAACCCTTTGCCTTATGAAGTAAACAGTGCGGTGGACGATGTCGGATTTATAAATAAATTAATGGATACTATGATAGCCCGGTATCAAATAGATACAAACAGAATGTATGTTTTCGGGTTTTCTTTCGGCGGATTTATGACGAATAAAATGGCAGCATCGAATGCCAAAAGATTTGCAGCCGCAGCTTGCGTATCCGGCGAAAGAGGCAATCTCAATACGTCTATTCCGGTGGTACCGGTACCGTATCTGCATTTTCATGGTCTTGCAGATTCTGTCATCACTTATAACGGCACTGGTGGCAGCTTCCCTGCCTTGGGGCTTACTCCTGAAAATACAACGCTCTTTTGGGCAACACAAAATGGATGTAGTTTAACACCCGTAATAGACACCATGCCTGATTTAGCTAATGATAATTTGCGATTTATTCGCTATACCTATAATCATCTTACAAACAATAATAAAGCCATTTTGTATAAAGTAGTGAATGGTGAACATGACTGGTATTTTCGCCCTCCAAATGACCTCGATTATTGCCAAACTATCTGGGAGTTTTTCAGAAGATATACAAAGGCATCGTCAACACCACCTACGGCTTCTGCATCTTTTACTGCAAGCGACACAACCGTATGTGCGGGTAATACGCTTACATTTACCAGTACTTCTACGGCTTCATCCGGCACATTAGATTCCATACGATGGACCATTAGCGGAGGTACTCCTTCTACAGGAATTAATTCTCCAATCGTTGCTACCTTCAGCACCGTGGGGAGTTATATCATCACACTAAAAGCCTATAAAAGCGGGAATGTAAGTACGGCAACTAAAACAATACGCGTAAAATCATTACCGAATGCAAATGCAGGTGCAGATAAATTACTGACTTGTGTTACAACAAGCCTTCAGTTGAGTGGAAGCAGCACAACCACAGGAGCTACTTTTTCATGGACAGGTGCGGGTATCGTTAGCGGAAGTTCTACTGCTACTCCCACTGTAAATTCAACAGGAACATATACGCTCACTGTTACTTATGCAGGATGCAGCAGTACTGACCAGACAATGGTTTCATCTGATTTTGCAAAACCTGTGGCTAATGCCGGAACGGATAAAACTATAACATGTTCAACCACATCAGTAACTTTAGGAACTGCTGCTGTAAGTGGAAATACTTATGCATGGAATCCGACGACAGGATTGAATAATGGCGCAATTGCACAACCAAGCGCCATGCAAAGCGGTACTTTTATTCTTACCGTTACTAAAACAAGCAATGGGTGTATTGCTAAGGATACGGTAGTAGTAACTACAGATACCATAAGACCGAATGTACAAATAAGTGCACAACCTATTTGCGCAGGACAAACGGCAACGCTTACAGCAAGTGGTGCCAGCTCCTACAATTGGGGAACGCTAGGCACAGGCAATCCGGTAATTACACCGGTTTTGAATGCAAATACTACCTATTCTGTTGTAGGGACAAATGCCGCTAATGGCTGCAATAAGACAGTGGCTTATACTGTAATTGTAAATCCGTTGCCTGCAACACCAGTTATTACTAAACGAAATGATACATTATTTTGCAGTATAACAGGCACTCAATATAAATGGTATCTAAATGGCGCATTAATAAATACGACTACTATACCTTCATTGAAAATTACACAGAATGGAAACTATACCGTAGTAGTTGTAAGCAATGGCTGTAGCTCGCTTGCATCTACTGTATTTAATGCGACGATTACCGCAGTAAAATATTCTACAATTGATATTGGGTTTACACTGTATCCCAATCCGAATAACGGCATATTCCAATTAAAGATTGCTGCTGCCTCAAATAAAAACTATCAGTTGCGCATTTTTAATGTGGAAGGACGTATGTTGTTAGAAGATTTATTGACTATCAAATCCGGCGACAATACAAAACATATAGACTTATCTGGTGTTGAAAAAGGTATGTATTTCATCAGCATTATTGGAGATGATGGAATGGCTGCCAAGACTTTTATTGTAGAATAAATTTTTGTGTAATTAGACATAAGTCAATTTTTTAGCAGGTGTTTAATTCTGGTTATCTATTGTGAAGACACCTACTAAGGTGAGAAATGTGTGTTTTTGTGAGTTAGCATACTTATAAAAACGCATATTTACTAATAACCTGAGTTCGGGTTATGCGTTTCAATAAAAAAATAGTTGATTTTTGATATAGAACCACCACCTTTTAATTCCTCCTCCTTGTTAAGTTGGAGGAAAAAATGAGAAATCAACTATTTTTTTCACCTTAATTTTCTTAACCCGAACTCAGGTTAATAATTATTTGTCAGTAAAAATAAAAATGCACAAACTTGTCACTCTCGCCAATCTGGTGGTTTATCTTTTTTACTTTTGAAAAAGCCATATTCTTCTAAAAGAATAAATGCACTTAATCTGCTTGAAATACAAACCCTGCTATTCCACAATATAGATTTGTTCTACTATTTGCCCCCGGAAATCCTACACTATTTAGATAGTCTTCTCTTTGATCAAAGAATGTAATAGAACCTGAAGTAAACGGAAATAAACCTACTAATGTGCCTGTTGAACAAAAATAGTTTTTATTAGTCGTGTTTACACTAACTACATATTTTTTACCCGAAGTGATCGTTCTAGGTGTTATAGATGCATAATTAAATTTGGAAGAGTCAGAATTCGTAACCATAACAGAATCTAATTTTTGTTCAGAATCAAAATCCCAAAGCGATACTTCATATGTCCCGTTTTCAGGAAGTTTTAATCCAAGTTTAGAAATTTTTCCATTTTTAGAACTTGAGAAAGCAAAGCCAAGTTCATAACTTTTAGTAGAACTTTCATCAAATGCATGGTAAGCAATTCGGTTTAAAAGTACATCCATGTTTGTTTCCATCGGATTGTTATTTGTTTTGTCTTTTTTGCAAGATGTTGCAACTATTCCAATAAAAAAGAATAATGCTACCGTGTAGATTGTTTTTTTCATGTTATTTAATTTTGGTGTAATATATTATAAGCTTAAAAGATACTGTCTAATAATGAGTATTCGGGCAGCTATAATGAGAATTCGTAACAGATTGTTTCTGAGTATTGAGAATATTTTATGAATGGCAGGTAGAAACAGAAGTCTTAAAGTCAGGAATGAATAGGGCATATAATTTATATTTGATGTACCGTATTGTAATTATTAAATTTCACTCCTTGTAAAAAATAAGATTTCCGAAACACTTCGTTGTGTACCTTTATGCTATATTTTTTTCTTATGAGCAAGCGCTATAATCATTTCGCCACCAATGCCATCCGCACCCAACATGAACGCGCTTTCAGAGAACACAGTGTTCCACTCTACCTTACCTCATCTTTCACCTTTGACGATGCGGAGCAAGCACGCGCCTTATTTGCCGATGAATACGCAGACAATATTTACTCGCGTTTTTCGAATCCCAATGTAAATGAGTTTGTAGAAAAAATGTGCGTGCTGGAAAAAATGGAAGACGGCTTTGGTACTGCTACGGGTATGGCTGCAGTGTTTGCGTCTATTATGCCTTTCCTGAATGCCGGTGACCATATTCTCGCATCGTCGGCATTGTTTGCGTCTTCTACCAGAATTATCAAAGAGTTTTTACCAAAATGGGGAATCGAATCTACTTTCTTTGATATCAACCAACCCGAAACTTGGGAGAGCAAAATTCAACCAAATACAAAAATGATTTTTGCTGAAACGCCATCTAATCCGGGTTTAGTATTGATTGATTTAGCTTTTTTATGTGCACTTGGCAAAAAGCATGGCATTTTAGTCAATATAGATAATTGTTTTGCCACGCCTTATTTACAAAACCCTGCCGACTATGGTGCGGATATCATTACGCACTCTGCTACCAAATTTATTGACGGTCAAGGTCGGGTAGTTGGCGGTGTGGTATTAGCCAACAAAGAATTGATAAAAGAGGTGCGTTTATTTTGCCGTCAAACAGGGCCCTCTATGTCGCCGTTTAATGCATGGGTTTTGAGTAAAAGCTTGGAAACATTGCATGTGCGTATGGACAGACATTGCGAAAATGCTTTGGCGTTAGCACAATGGTTAGAAACGCATCCTGAAATTGAAGAGGTGAAATATCCGTTTTTGCCATCACATCCGCAATATGCATTGGCTAAAAGCCAGATGAACCAAGGAGGAGGGGTAGTTACTTTTGTAGTAAAAGGCGGACTGGCAAGAGGCAGAAATTTCTTGGACAGCTTAGAACTGTTTTCGCATACGGCCAATTTAGGTGATTGCCGTACCATAGCCACGCACCCGGCATCTACAACCCACAGTAAAATTGATGAGGCTACACGCAAAGCCGCCGGCATAGAAGACGGCACGATACGTGTTTCTGTTGGCTTGGAACATATAGACGATATCAAATTTGATATTGAACAAGCTTTGGAGAAAAGCAAATCTGAATAAGGATGCATATTCAATACCGACTATAAAATGAAAAGAGCCTCCAAAGAGGCGACTCTATAAAAAAAAGCAAATTCTTGATTTAATAACCTGAGTTTGTGATAAGCGTTTCACTTAAAAAAAGAATTGATTTTTGATATAGAACCACCTCCTTATTATTCCTCCTCCTTGTTAAGTTGGAGGAAAAAATGTAAAATCAACTATTTTTTTCACCTTAATTTTCTTAACCCGAACTCAGGTTAATAGTAAGTATAAGATGTAACTGAAGTGGCAGAGGTACCTACGTTGGTAATGGTTTGTTTCGTTACCCAGCCATTGGCATCAAACTCGTACGTGTAATTGTAATTTGTAACAGTAGGTGAAGGACAAGGTGGAAAAAAACAACCCGCTGTATAAGTTACAACAGAAGTTGAGATCAGATTTTTATTGAGTTTTCCAAACACTTGCAAACCTAGAGATTCGGCGGTAAGAGAATTAGTCTTATCTGAGAATGTAAAATTAGAAACGGTGGATGAACTGGTTAAAATGCCACTTGATTGTATTTCATTTTTAATTATATTATTATTAGATATATGATTGGTATCTTTTTCGGAGGACAAGATATCACTAATTAATGTAAGCGTTTTAAACCCATCGCTATTATAAAAATAGGATTCACTTCTGATTAATCCATAACTGCCTTTTACCAAACCTTGAGCATTTAGAGGTAGGGCATAGCTGAAAGTTGCAACACCTGATGAACTAACACTATAATGTAACAAAGAATCTGTTCTGTAAATAATAGAATCATGATAAGTAGAACTACTAACATAGGTTACTTTAAGCCGCCCTTGTTCATCGTACGTATAAGTTTCAGTAACACCTCCTGTCGTTTTGGTTTTAACTTTCGGTTGAGGAGTGGTTTTGTCTTTTTTGCAAGCGATGGTAAACATAAAAACCAGCAACGCTAATAGTACAGTTTTTTTCATGATGTAAGTTTATGCAGAATCTTTCGATAAATCAATAGCTTATTTTTTAATATATTCATAGGTGCTTATTGCACCACTCGCACTCGTTCGTTTTGTAGCATAGCCATCTGCATTATACTCATAAGTATAAGTATAAGCAGTAGTAACGCCGGAATAATTGGTTACGTTCTGTGTACCAACGTTATTTTTACTTGCAGGAGCAATAGAATAGCCTGTAGGGTAGAGTGAATATGGTGCTTTATTAGCATCATAGTTAGAATACACAACTGCACTTATTTGTGTTCCGGCAGTATTGTAGTTGCGGTATTCTGTACGGTTGTTTCCATCGTATTTATAAACGGTGTAAGAAGTAAGGACATTGCTGGCATTGTAATAAGATACTTTCACTTCATTGGGCACACTATAGTCTGCAATTTGTGATCCGTTAAGCAATACACCTGTTGTATTGTTATAATACCGTTTGCTTAGCACGTTTCCGTTGGCATCATAAGTTGTAGTTTCACGGAAATCGACTTGCGTGGGACTTGTATAATCAGTCAGTGCATCTACATATCGGTTTTGTGCATCATAGCTGGTTACGGTAAGTGTCCAGGATTGGTTAATTGCTTCATCAGTACTTACAAAAACGACAGATTGCAAGCGATTTTGCACATCGTAGTTGTATGTAAAGGTACCAACACTGCTGGTTTCTTTTGACAAATAAGTGCCAGTAGGTACGAGTGGTGGTGATGTGTTTTTTTTACAGGCAATAGCAAATACAACTGCCAGTAACCCCAATAAAATAGTTTTTGTTTTCATAGTCAATATTTTTAATAAAGTTAAGTTCTGATTTAAAGTATGTAATTATATAACTTGCAAATAGTAATCTCTGTCATTTTTACAGCTCCATGCTAAAATTGCATAAACAAGAACAATGATGATCTTTAAGCTTTTCATAGTCTTATGGTTTTTTAGTTTATAGATTGATGCGTTTTACTTTAAAAACACATGTTACAATGTGCGGAATATAGCTATTGCATCCGCTTGGTTTTTCATAAACGGTGGCATAAAGCGTGCCTTCAATTATACCCATGTTTTCGCTGCTGTAACGGGTTATATCTATTTCCTGAACACCAACAATGCCATTGGTTGTTACGCAGAAACCACCTGCGTTGGTTGTTTTCTGTAAGTTAGAAACATTATCAAACGTTTTGGTTGCCGTGGCAGAAGAACCTGTTGCAAAACGTTGAATGAGTGCTGCCGAATTCTCACCATTTTCTTCCCGGAAAGAGTAAGTGCCGGTATGTGTAACATTGTCCACATTAAAAGAAAAATTAAATCCGTTTGATGCAGCAGTATTAAAAACACGATCACTGCCGCAACCAATATGCAATACATTGCCCTGAAAGGTACAGGTGCCAATTAGTGTTCCTTCATCAGAAGCAGCACCACCAAACTGCGGACATTTTCTCAAGACGCCGTCAAAGGTTATATCCACGGAGAAGTCGCTATTGTTTGTAGTAGGTTTTGGTGTATTTCTATTGCAAGAAAAAAACAAAATACTCACAGATAATACTACGATTGATTTAAAAAATACTGATTTCATTCTATATTGTATTAGTTAATAAATTAAATAAATTTTATGATGCCATTGGTAATTACAACAGAGTCTGTTTGCATAAGATTATATAATACTCCGGAAAAATTACCTTCGACATATCTTATATGATCAGACGCATTTCCTGCTATATTTGTAATAGTAAATGTAAAATGCGATTTATTAGAGCCGCCACTACTTGCAAATAAAGCACTACCATCTTCCCATTGTGCAAAATTGAAGAGTGAATAATTATTCTTATTGATAGTGTAAGTACCACTACTGATTATTTTATTACAATTAATTGAAAAGTCTTTGTCTCCTTTTTCTGCATCTAATTGAAATACAGTATCAGCTCTTATGTGTGCATCAGCTTGTATTACACCGGCATCACCTGTAGTTACAGAATATGCAACACCATCTGCAACTAATGAAATTTGTTGTTTAACGGAAACTGTGGAGCTTTCTTTTTTGCAAGAGCATATAATGATTGCTATACAAAAGATAAAGATTGTTTTTAAAGATTGTTTTTTCATGTGTAATTATTTTTGTGATTTAAAATAGATTTTATTTTTTTATTAGATTGTTTAAAGTTTAATAAATTCTACTCGTCGGTTATTGGCTTTTCCTTCAGCAGTATTCGACTTATCTG
>CAYVGM010000096.1:0-9656 GCA_964451125.1 uncultured Chitinophagales bacterium | reverse complement strand
CTTTTTTCTCCAGCATTTTCACCAGCATACCTTTTTTCACCAAAGTAGATTGTTGCATGCCGTTTAAAATAGACACTTCTTCATATCGGTCTGCCGGAATTTTGTAAAGTACCATAATATCTTTTAATGTAGCATCATTGGATACATTTACAATTTTAATACGCTCAGGTACGACATTAATCCTTTTTGAATCAGTCAATGGTTTAAAGCCATTCATGCTGTATAAAAAATTAGACTTTTGCGCAGGAAAGTCCTTTTTTGAGCTCATTCCTTGCATGACATATATTTTATTATCATACTTGTAAAATGTGAACAGAACTTGCATAATTTCTGCATCCGTGGGCTGTTGACCACCGTTTTGTTGGATAGTTTGCTGGTCTATTACTTGTTCAGCCGTAAAGGTATAAGCATCCAAACCATTGATTTTTGTTGTGGTCGGTGTGGTGATATTTTTAAGTCCGTATGCTTGCAAGATTTCCGAAGCAGCAGCATCGAAAGTTGTTTTATCTGACATAGTCAAAATAATTGCTGCATCACCATTGGCATTTGCAGCTTGCACGGCAACAGGAGAGTTCTGATATTGCCAGCCATTGGGAATTGGGTATTCGAAACGCATTTCGGGATGATAAAAAACATAGTTGGTTTTATCCAAATATCCCTGACGAGGATCTTCGCCATATATCAATCCGTCAATCATCCGCAAATATTGATCTCTGTTGATTTTCAGGTTGGTTAAATTATTAGTGGTTTGATAATCTGTTGCCAGTTGTTTTACCGTGCTGTAACGGTTGCCCGGATCCGGATGGGTTGATAGAAACTCTGGAACACGTGCGCCTTCTTTCTCAGAATAGCGTTGCAATGTTTGAAAGAAATCTGCCATTTGATTGGCATCATATCCGATAGCAGAAGAGTATTTTACACCTAATACATCAGATTGAGATTCATCATCTCTCGAAAATTTTAAAAATAATAATTGCATACCCTGCATGGCTTGATCAGCCATTCCTCTGAATTTTTCAGAAAAAATCATCCCGCCCATAAAGGCAATTTGAGTAAGCATTTGTTTTGTGTATTGTTGAGAAGCATGTCTAGCCGTTACATGTCCTATTTCATGTCCCAATACGCCTGCAAACTGAGCCTCATCATTAAAATGTGCCATGATGCCTCGCGTAAAGTAAACATAACCTCCGGGTATTGCAAATGCATTTAAAATAGGAGAGTCCAGTATTCTGAATGTAAATTTCATATCAGGACGGTGAGAAACTTTTACCATTGCATCACCTTTGGTTGTCAGGAAGTTTTTTAAAGTGTCGTTAGGATAAAGCCCGAATTGAGCTATGACAGAAGGGTCGCTTTCCTGACCTATTGCCATTTCCTGAGATTCAGACATAAAACTCAGTTCTTTTTTCCCCGAAACAGGATTAACGGAACAAGAACCTGCAATTAAACCAGAAATAAATATAAACGTTAGTCTTAGTTTTCTAAATGTATTCATGAATTTGTATTTCTTTATTAAAAAATGTAGAGCAAATTTACGATTATTTTTATTTACAATCACGAAAAACGAAATTAACTATATATATTATTCTTATATTTTTTTTAAATAAATTGAAACTAATATCAGGATATTGACTTCATACTGTATAAGCCAGAAAAAATACATAAACAATCATCCAGAACAAACCTGAACTATACCAAAAAATCGAAAATAAATTGAGCTGCAAGCGCATCACCGGATCCGTAAAATAAACTAAGGATATCGCATAATTGTTTAATTGTTTCCAGCTTTTCCAACTAAAAATGCTCCAAAACAACAAAGACATAAAAACTTGTAGGGCATGAATAATACTTATCAGAAACAAATAGTAGGAGGTATAATAACCATTGACTACATCCAGGTTTAACTGCTTGATAACAGCTATGACTTGCCCGACCAAAAACAATAAACCAAGAAATGATACCATCAACAAGCAAGTTTTGTATTGATAGTAATTGTTGGTTGAAAAAAAATGTTGTGTGAAATATAGTGTGGCAATACTCAGCAATAAAACCATATTGTTAAAGATAAACATGGCTGTCAACCGGACACTTGGTAAATGGTATTCAAATCGGTAAAGCACATACATTAATGTCAGTGTTAAATACATTAATCCCAAGCCTGCTATAATCATATAAAGCACATACTTGTAATTCCGGTATTTGCGTTCTACCCTGTATTCAAATACTTTATGCTCTATTTTATCTGCTGTACTTGATTTCATTTTTAAGGATTACAATCCGCACAAATACCTTCTATAAGCAAATTTGCATCTTCCATGATATACTTTTTAGGCAAATGCAGTCTGGGAATTTCTAAATCATGAAGGCACTCTATTTTCTCGCATTTTTTACACTTAAAATGTACATGATCGTCATCGTGGTTGTGTACAGTTCCGTCATGTTTGCAGAGTGCATATTTTGCCACACCACTGTCATCTGGCACACGGTGCAATAAGCCGTTTTCCAAAAAAGAAGTTAAGGTTCTGTATATGGTTACTCGGTCAAATTCACTTTTAAACTGTGTTTCTAAATCAGCATGTGAGAGTGCATTATGCTGTAACATAAAGGTTTTCAAAATTTTTACACGGGTAGGAGTTACTCTCAGGTCGTGTTCTTTTAATATTGCTTCTACTTTTTGCATTGGAGTATCTTAACATAAATTGCAATAATGTTGCAAATTTTTGTGTATATTTGCAACTGAATTTCACCGATGAATTTAAGCAAAAAACAGCATAACCACAAACATCCTCAAGAACAATTAAGTATTTTTTTGTCTTTGGCATGTGCTATTCATTGTATGCTTACGCCTATCTTGGTTATTGCCTTACCAGTTGCAGGTGCTTTTTTGCAGAAATTTCACTGGATAGAATACCTGATTGTTGCCAGTGTTATTTTGTTGGGTACATCGTCAATGATGCATGGATTTAAATATCACCATAAAAACAGCATTCCTGTTTATCTGTTTTTTATCGGAGTCATGTTTCTTTTGATAGGTAGTACCATTCCTGTATTTTTACCCGATAAAGATTTATTGCATCACGTTATCAGCATGTTTGGCGGTATCATTTGCAGCATAGCCCAGTTCTATAATTTTAAACTCAGCAGATAGAAAGAATTTTTTAAATCGAAAAGCTAAGCCTCACTCAGACTATAGTTATTCAATTCTTTAACAAATCCATAAATCACCAAAACTTCATATCCACTGCATTTGTTTTATTTTGTAAGAAAAAAAATGGCATCTAATTATACAGTTGATCAGCATGGATATTTCGGGAAATTTGGTGGTGCATTTATCCCTGAAATGCTCTTTCCAAATATCGAAGAACTGAAAGAAAATTACCTGAAAATTATAGAAAGCGATGATTTTCAAATTGAATTTCATCAACTGCTTCAAGATTATGTTGGACGCCCAACTCCACTCTATTTTGCTAAACGATTAAGCGAAAAATACAACACGCAAATTTATCTGAAGCGTGAAGATTTATGCCATACAGGAGCGCATAAAATAAATAACACCATCGGACAGATTTTGTTGGCACAGCGACTGGGGAAAAAGCGTATAATAGCAGAAACCGGTGCTGGACAACATGGGGTGGCTACGGCTACTGTATGCGCACTGATGAACTTGCCTTGTGTAGTCTATATGGGTGAAGTGGATATTGCCCGTCAAGCTCCCAATGTACAACGTATGAAAATGCTGGGAGCAGAAGTTCGTCCGGCTTGCAGTGGCAGTAAAACTTTGAAAGATGCCACCAATGAAGCCTTGCGCGACTGGATAGCCAACCCGGAAGATACCCATTATATCATAGGCAGTGTTGTGGGACCACATCCATTTCCTGATATGGTAGCCCGTTTTCAAAGTATTATTTCTGAAGAAATTAAAAAACAATTAGTCGAAAAAACAGGACGGGCATATCCAGATAAAGTAATTGCCTGTGTTGGAGGTGGCAGCAATGCCATTGGTGCTTTTTATCATTTTCTTGATGAAGACAAAGTTGAATTATATGCTGTTGAGGCGGCAGGTTTAGGCATTGATTCCGGTAAAAGTGCGGCTACAACGGTTTTGGGCAAACCGGGAGTATTACACAGCAGTAAAACGCTATTTATGCAAACAGAAGATGGTCAGGTTATTGAGCCGCATTCCATCTCTGCAGGGTTGGATTATCCGGGCATTGGGCCTGTTCATGCTCATCTTTGCGATACAAAGCGGGTGAACTTTTTACATGCTACAGATGCGGAAGCGCTCGAAGCAGCATTAGAATTGACAAGACTGGAGGGCATACTACCGGCATTAGAAAGTGCACATGCCTTAGCTGCTTTAAGTAAAATAAAGTTATATCCTGAAAACGTCGTAGTGGTCAATTTATCCGGTCGTGGAGATAAAGATTTGAATACTTATATCCATGAATTTAAATTCTGATATTTTTCCATTTATAAGAAGTAGTTAATAGAGAATTCAGCAAGTTTGTTTTTTCTATATTTTTTCTATATTTTTTCTATATTTTTTCACGCTATTTTTCAACTTATTTTCAACAGAATTTTTGACAAAAAAGTGCTAAATGTTTCACCCTGTTTTTGACTTCGGTATGCAATGGTCACAATAAGACATAATTAATTGATTATCAACTATAAAAATGTGGATATTTAGGCACTTTGATTCATTAAAATGCAGCACTAAATTCGTATCTTCGCACTTAAACATACTAAAAATTTATGGCAGAAGAATTAGAAGATGAAAAAGGCTCGAGGATAATTCCTATTAACATTGAAGATGAAATGAAAACCGCCTACATAGATTATTCTATGTCGGTAATTGTATCGCGTGCTCTGCCGGATGTACGTGACGGACTAAAACCAGTTCACCGCCGCGTATTATACGGTATGAATGAGCTGGGATTAAATGCAGGCAAACCCTATAAAAAATCAGCTCGTATCGTCGGAGAGGTTTTGGGTAAATATCACCCTCATGGCGATTCATCAGTATATGATACTATGGTGCGTATGGCACAACCATGGAGCTTACGTTATCCTCTTGTAGATGGTCAGGGCAACTTCGGTTCTATTGATGGCGACCCGCCGGCAGCTATGCGTTATACAGAAGTGCGTATGCGACGCATTGCTGAAGAAATGATGGAAGACCTTGACAAAGAAACAGTAGATTTTCAGCTCAACTTCGATGACTCTCTGGAAGAGCCAACTGTAATGCCTACTCAAATACCGCAATTACTCATTAATGGTGCTTCTGGTATTGCTGTAGGTATGGCCACCAATATATTACCGCATAATCTTACAGAAGTAATTGATGGAATCGTAGCATATATCGACAATCGTGAAATTACGATTGATGAATTGATGAATTATGTAAAAGCTCCCGATTTCCCTACAGGTGGCATTATCTATGGTATGGAAGGTGTGAGAGACGGTTTCCGCACGGGTAGAGGTAAAGTACGTGTAAGAGGTCGTGCTACTATTGAAGAATCTAAAGAGGGCAGAATGCAGATTGTGATTACGGAAGTGCCTTATCAGGTGCAACCTAAATCTATAATAACAAGAGTAGATGAATTGGTATCTGATAAAAAGTTAGAAGGCATTTCAGAGGCTCGTGATGAATCTGACAGAGATGGTTTGCGTGTTGTATTTGATTTGAAAAGAGATGCCAATGCGAATGTTATTTTGAATAATCTGTATCAGCATACACCATTACAAACCAGTTTCGGTATTAATAATATTGCACTTGTAAATGGAAGACCTCAAACGCTGAATCTGAAAGATTTAATAAGATATTTTGTCGATTTCCGTTTGGAAGTTGTAACACGCAGAACGCAATATGAATTGCGCAAAGCAGAAGAGCGTTTGCACATTCTCGAAGGTTATTTAATTGCTTTGGATCATTTGGATGAAGTTATCAAGCTGATACGCAATTCTAAAAATCCGGAAGAAGCTAAAGATGGTTTAATCAATAATTTCGGAATGTCTGAAATCCAGGCTAAAGCGGTATTGGCACTGACATTACAGCGTTTGACAGGCATGGAAATAGAAAAAATCAGAGAAGAACACCGTGAAATCAGTGCCTTAATATCTCGATTAAAAGAAATTCTGGCAAACGAATTTATGCGATTTGATATCATTAAATCAGAATTAGCAGAAATAAGAAAAAAATATGGCGATGAGCGTCGTTCTGAAATCGTTTACTACGGCGATGATATCAATTACGAAGATATGATTGCTGAAGAGGAAATGGTAGTAACTATTTCACATCTGGGTTATGTAAAACGCACTTCGCTGGATGAATATAAAAAACAAAACAGAGGAGGCAAAGGCTCTTTCGGAGGCAAAACCCGTGATGAAGATTTTATCGAACATATTTTTGTAGCTTCCACACACAACTATCTCCTCTTATTTACAGAGCAGGGAAAATGCTTTTGGTTGAAAGTGTATGAAATTCCTGAAGGCAATAAAACATCCAAAGGTCGCCCGGTACAAAATATCGTCAATATCAATCTCGAAGATAAAATCAAAGCCTTTATCAATATCAAAGATTTGAAAGATGAAGAATTCCTGGATTCTCATTTTATCCTCATGGCAACAAAAAAAGGAACAGTGAAGAAAACATCAGTTCGTGAATACTCTCGTCCAAGACAAAATGGAGTAAATGCTATAACAGTTAGAGAAGGAGATGAACTGGTAGATGCAGCTTTGACGAATGGTCAGTCTGAAATATTATTAGGTTCTAAATTTGGTTATGCTGTTCGTTTTGATGAAGAAAATGCAAGAGCCATAGGTCGTACCGCATCGGGTGTAAGAGGAATTACCCTGAGAGCTGATGATGATGAAGTAATTGGCATGGTTTGTGTTGATAAGACCTTGGAAACCAAACCGGATATTATGGTAGTATCTGAAAACGGTTACGGAAAACGTTCTGCGTTAGATGATTATCGCATAACTTCCAGAGGAGGTAAAGGTGTTATTTCACTAAACGTAACGGATAAAACCGGAAGCATGATTGCCATTGATTCTGTTACCGATGAAAACGATTTAATGATTATCAATAAATCCGGTATTACCATCCGAATTGGACTTGATACCTTGAGAGTGATAGGACGTAATACGCAAGGAGTAAGGTTGATAAATGTTAATGACGATGATGCAATAGCCGCAGTTTGTAAAATTGAAAAAGAGGAGGAAAGCGAAAACGAGGGTGAAGACGAAAATAATTTAACTAATGAAGAAGGAAAGGAGCAAAATGAAAATGGAGATCAGCCATCGGAAGAAATAAAAGAATAGTACTCTAAATAAACAATAAAAAATGAAATCAATTAAATCTATGTTGTTGCTGTGTGTACTTGCTGTTGCACTAAACGGCTACGCACAAAAAGGAAAAGTAAACACCGCAGAAATGTCTCTGACAGATGGCAAAGTGATGGATGCTAAAAAAGATATAGATGCCGCTCTGAATGACGCTGAAACTCAAACTAGTGTAAAAGCTTGGAGAGTAAAAGGAGATGTATATAAAAACATATACGAAACTAATGTGTATTATGCTCAAAATCCCAATTGCTTATTTGATGCAAAAGATGCTTACATCAAAGCATTAAGTTTGGAAACGAATCCCAAAAAACAAAAAGATTATTCAACTCCACTTTCTGCACTTGAAGGATATATATTTAATGAAGGATTGAACAGATATAAGCAAAATAACAACGAAGATGCTTATCGTCATTTCGTTGCTGCATATTCCATTAATGAATTACTATTAAGCAAAGGCTTACAAAAATCGATTGATACGTCAGCCTTATTTGCTGCTGCTGTTTCCGGTGCATCTGTAAAAAAATATGCAGAAGTAACTCCTATGCTGGAGAAATTGGTAAGCATGAGCTATAACGAACCATCTGTTTACGAGTCTTTAGCACAGATATATGAAGAAACAAAAAACACAGAAGCATTAGTTGAAATTGTAAAAAAAGGATTGGCAAAATATCCGGATAATAAAAATCTGAAAGTAATCGAATTAAATCAGGCACTGAGCAGTAATGATTTGAGTGCACAAATTCAGAAATTTGAAGATGCCGTTAAAAAAGAACCGAAAAATACTTCTTACTTGTTCAATTTAGCTGTAATTTATGATAAGGCTGGTCAAGCAGATAAAGCTAAAGCTACCTATGAGCAAATTATTGCTACAGATACAAAATTTGGTGACGCCTTTTACAATTTAGGTATTATGACATTTAACGAAGGAATAGAGCTTAATAAAAAAATGAATGCTCTGGATGATAAAGAAGTAGATAAATACAATGCACTTAAAAAACAAAGGGATGAAATTTTCCAAAAAGCCTTACCTTATTTAGAAAATGCATATCAAATTAATTCAAAAAATCCGGACTATAAACAAAGTCTCAGAAAAGTATATGCTGCCATGAATATGCTTGAAAAAGCAAAAGCTTTAGGCGAATAATTCAACTTGAATGCAATATTTAGTTAATCCTCAAAAAGGCTGTAACTGTGTTTATTAGCTAAAGGAAAACGAAACGGTACAAATAATTGCAAGCTATTGAAAGTTATACAAAAAAACTTGTAATTCAGTGTATGCTTACACAATAAAAACACAGTACTCAGATATGATTTTTTCTTGGTTTATCCGAGTATTAAGACCAAAAACATTCACTCTTTATGTTGTGGCTAATGTCACATTGACTGGAGCCTCTTTGATAATGCATTTAAACAGTATTACAGCAAAAAAGAGGAGTACCATCAAAGCAGATAAGTTGATGGTGTCGCTGATGATATTAAAATATTTGCGCAACTTGACTGATGAGAGCCCAGTAGAGCAACATTCGGAGAACTGCTACTATCAATTCTTCGGAGGCGGGCTGTATTTTCGCCCAGAAATCCCATGCGTTCCCCCAGCCGGTTGCCTTTCGCTATCGCATAGGTGAGGCAGGTATGGAGCTTATTTTAAAGGAAAGTATTCGTGTAAACCAACCGGTCTCATGATGGTAATGTCGTGGGCAATGCAGTAAGTATAGACACTACATTTTAGGAGAAAAACATCACTTACCTCACAGCTATAAACTGACAAAGAAGATTATTAAAAAATGCCGGATAATAGCTGATAAAGAAGGGGGTTGATTTACGGCAATCTTATGTCAGAGTGGTCAAGAAACTAAGCCATCAACAACGATTAAAAGGTAGAGTAAACGGTTCGAAAACAGCGAAGAAGACAAACCAAATGATACAAACCATCGCAGGCAGGTTGGTGTGTGATATTTACAGAAAACTATACTTGGAACGGCTTGTAAGCATCTGCACGAGGAATAAGTCAATACAGCAACACCTTAATACACGTACCCAAGCCGGATAAAAACATAAGCAAACAAAATGGGGAAAGACCGCTATCGGCAGTTTCCCGTTTTAAACGGGAGTCTGACGGTTGAAAATTGGCGCTGGTTGTGCGTGTTTAGCACGAACCAACACTTATTTACAAATTAAATTTATTACACAAAACTTAATTTACCAAATCTACCACAACTATTGCCAATTTTATGTTACCAGCAGTAGTAGTACTATTGGTTTTTTATATAATATTGTCTATTTATTAGTAATAAATATAGTTCATTTTT
>CAYVGM010000095.1:2151-9790 GCA_964451125.1 uncultured Chitinophagales bacterium | reverse complement strand
GCTTCAAAAAACGCCAGACCGAAAATGGTTGCTGTAGGACTTAATGAAAACGGATAGCGCAACTCTAATAAAAACTTGTTGTAAATTGGGTCACCGCCGGTAGCTGAGTAAGGACCTTCATAACCGCGATGTGCTACGATATCTGTACCAAACAAAGAAACGGTGGATGGTATACCATTTCCACCCACTTCAAATCGCTCGAAAGGAGTGATTCCAATTTTTTTGTTGTAAGCTCCCAAAAATCCGAATTTTGCCACCGTACGCAAGACCAACTTAGATTTACCTAACTGCTGATACCAGTCAACGTTGAACTTAAATTTATAATACTCTATCAGTTTGTATTTCTCTGAAAGTGTTTTTCCATCGAAATTATTGTCTTTTCTAAAGAGTGAATACGGAGGTGTAAACTGGAAAGACATTTCCACTTTTGCCCCACCTGTCGGGAAAACAGGTTGATTGATAGAGTTGCGTTGTAAGGATAATTTAAAATTCAGGTTATTGAATTTTCCACTGTCAATACTCACATTATTGATATAATATCCTAAATAGTTTTGGAGAATATAACTGTAGTAATTCCCGGAAGCCTGGAAAATGAAATAATCATCGGGTTTTTTCAATCTCGTACCCAATGACACCGACATACCTGTGGTAATTTGTTTTCCTGTTACCTTTTTGTTTTCATCTAAATTCTGAATACGGGAACGGAAGGCTGCAACTGTAAATGCATTAGGTTTTTTGCCACCTAACCAAGGCTCAGTAAATGAGAAATTATAATTTTGATAGCGCTTGCCGTTACTTTCAATCCGCAATGTCAACTGCTGCCCGTCGCCTGTTGGCAATGGCTTCCATGCATCTTTGTGAATAATGTTTTTAAGCGAAAAATTATTGAATTTCAAACCGAGTGTACCAATCAGACCTCCTTGTTTCCCACCCCAGCCTGCTGATAATTCTACCTGATCGGCAGATTTTTCTTTTACGGTGTATTTGATGTCAACTGTACCATCTATCGGATTAGGAATAGGTTCCACTTTAGTTTCCTGTGGGTCAAAATAACCCAAATTGGCTATTTCGCGTTGAGATCGAATTAAGTCAGAACGAGAAAACTTATCACCCGGAAAAGTATGTAATTCACGGCGAATGACATTGTCATTTGTTTTATCATTTCCTTCAATGATTACATTTTTTATTGTGGCTTGTGGCCCTTCACTAATGCGTACTTCCAAATCAATTGAATCATTTTCTGCAGAAGTTTCAATGGCATTTACATTAAAAAACAAATAACCGTCGTCATAATATAATGAACTGATATCGCCGCCATCAGGATCCATGTTCATTCTTTTTTGCAACAGCTCAGCATTATAGATATCTCCTTTCTTGATATTGAGTACCTTACTCAGTTGTTCATTGCTGTATTTGGAGTTGCCTTTGTAATCAATATTTCTGAAATAATATCTGTTGCCTTCATCAATATTTAGTTTGATGCTCACATTGCCATTGTCATTTTTAATCACTGTATCTGAAATAATACGTGCATCTCTGAATCCGAGGCTGTTGTAATAATTAATCAAATTGGATTTATCCTCTTCATACTTTTCTTCATTAAATTTAGAACCTTTGAAATTGATACGGAATCGCTCTGCGAAAAAATCGATAAAGGATTTATGATTGAGGTTGCCCAAGGTGTACAATGCATCTACTGCTTTTTGTTTTTTTGAACGGCTTCTGTCATGCAAAAACAGTTGTACTTTAGTGCGTTCTTTCGTGCCTTTCATTGACTTACGCAACTTGGCCAAACTTGCGCTTTCTACACCGTTGAATTCGATATTATCAATCTTTACTTTATTGCCTTTCGTCACATTTACGGTTAATGCAGCCGCATTAATTAATCCTTTTTCAGCATTTTCTACCACATTCACCTGAGCATTCAAATACGATTTTTCTTCAAATTTATCCAATACCGTATTTTTTACATTTAGTTTCAAGGCTTCAGTCAGCGGTTTGCCTCTGTAATAATCCAATCTTTTCAGTACATCTTCTTTATCACTTTTTTTCAAGCCATTTACAGTTATACTGTTCAGCCTTGGTCTTTCTACCACATCCACCCGCAGGTAAATACTGTCACCTACGATATTGGAAGCATATACTTTTACATTGCCGAATAATCCCTGACGCCATAAATTTTTTATCAGTTTGGTTACTTCATCTCCGGGTACAGTTATCGCATCACCGGGTTTCAGTCCGCTCAAAGAACGGATAATGTTTTTATCCAAAAAGTTGGTTCCGCTGATATCTAATGCAGCTAGTGTGTAGGTCTTAGGCTCATTCGCAGCAGCAAGAGAAGTCGGCAGGCTATCTTGTGCCAGCAATAATGCTTCAGCAGATGCAGTATCTTGTGCTTTTATCATTCCGGTTTTGCCCATCAGCCCAAAACAAAGAATCCATATATATAGTTGCTGCTTCATGTTCATAATTAATCTTATTTTTCTTCTAATTGTTCAGTTGTCATACCAAATCTTCTTTCTCTGGTTTGGAAATCATATATGGCATGAAATAAATCTTCTCTGTTAAAATCAGGCCAGAATTTTTCGGTAAAATAAAACTCCGTGTAAGCCATTTGCCACAGCAAAAAGTTACTTACTCTGCATTCTCCGCTGGTGCGAATCATCAGCTCAGGGTCGGGCATACCGGCGGTAAATAAATTTGCAGCAAGGAAGTTTTCATCAATTTCGTTTAAATTGACAAAACCACTTTTATAGGTTTGTGCAATTTTCTGAACAGCCTGAATAATCTCATCTCTCGAACCATAACTCAAAGCGAGTGTCAGCGTCATGCGTGTATTGTTTTGAGTTTCGGAGATGGCCTTCATCAATGAATTACGGTTAGATTCGGGTAAGGTGTCGATATTGCCAATGGCATTTAATCTGATATTGTTTTTTTGCAGTGTTTTTATTTCTTTGCTTATTGTTAAACTCAATAATTCCATTAGTGCTGAAACTTCCTTTTGCGGACGGCTCCAGTTCTCAGTAGAAAATGCATATAAAGTCAGATAATTCACACCTATTTCTGCACATCCTTCTGTAACTTCACGCACGGATTTTACTCCGTTTTTGTGCCCGAAGATGCGGTGTTTGCCCTGAGATTTCGCCCACCTGCCGTTGCCGTCCATGATGATGGCTATATGTTTAGGCAATGCCAGACAATCAAGCTTATTTTTATATGATTCCGGATTTGTCTGCATTAAAATACTTTGGGGCATTTAAAAGTGATAAACGTATAAGTAAGCCCTGCACCGATAAATAAAAATCGGTCTCTGTCGTTGCTGGTGCCGCGTTGTTTGCCAAAAACGCCTATTTTGCCTGCTGATTTGTCGGCTATATCCGGCCCGACATTTTCACCATTTATAAAATAATTGACATCGGTTGTTTCTGCATAAAATTTGCTGACATCATCCAGATAATCGTTAAAGGTGAGCCTGCCGCTGATTTCGACATTTAAAGCTAAATGCTGAGTGAGCGCAATTTTAAAGCCTCCGCCATAAGGCATGGCAAATGCATAGAAATTATAACCTCTGTTTTTGGTCTGAATATTGGCTGACTTTTGCCCTTCAGTACCGACAGATTCCAACTGAATGCGCTTGCTGTCATAGCGGGTGATGGGATTGAAATAAAACATACTCACTCCGGTAAACAAATAAGGTGTCCAGCGCTTGGAGGTGCCGTCTTTATAGTCGTAAGTAGAGTACTTGAAGAAATTGATTTCGTAGGTGATTGCCAGTTCTGCAATTTGAGAGTTAAAATCAAGATTGCGAGCCTGCAAGTACGGATAGCCTTTTATCCGGCTGTCGTCAGCAGAGAGAAAGGCATAATTACCTCCGGCTTTTACTGACATTCTGCCTTTACCAAAATTATAACGATAGAAAACTCCTGTAGCCCAACGTGCATTCTTGAAAGAATAAGTTGGATTTAAATCGCCTAGATAAACAGCAGTTCCACCCCATGCTCCCACTTCATTTTCTTGTGCAAGCAGGGGCAAGTTTAGCATAATGGCTAAAATAAGATAAACTATTTGCTGTCTCTTTTTCAAAAGAGGTTAAAATTTTGGTGTACGAAGATATAATATTAACGTTGAATATCGAAATATATGGGGGATTATAAGGTTTTATTAATGAATTGCCGGATGTTTTTCACATTTTTTAAGATGGTCAGGAAAATTGCATAAAATATGAGGTATTTGACTAAAGTATCGAAAATATATATTATATACGACGCAAATTCTGCTTAACCAATTTGTAACAACTTACTGTTTACAAAATGGTCTTAAAATATTCTATCGTCAAGGGCAATCCTTGCTCAAATGAATACTGGGGCATATAGCCCAGTTTAGTTTTTGCATTTGAAATATCGGCGAGCGAATCGCGGATATCGCCTGCACGCGGCTCACGGTGTATGGTGGCAATGTCTTTCCCGAGGTATTGCCGAATGGCATCATACATCTGGTTGATGGTAAATCGCTCGCCAAATGCCACGTTGTATGCCTGATTATACGCATCTTGATTTTCAACTGTAAGTGCTTTTATATTAGCTTGCACTGCATTGTGTACAAATGTAAAATCCCGGGTTTGCTCACCGTCGCCGTTGATATACGGGGCTTCATCGTTCAGCAACGATTTAATAAACAAGGGCATCACGGCAGCATATTCCCCATCAGGGTCTTGTTTGGGTCCGAATACATTAAAATAACGCAATCCAATCATTTCCATAGCATAGCAACGGGCAAAAACGGATGCGTAGATTTCATTAGTCAGTTTAGTAACTGCATACGGCGACAAAGGGTTGCCGATTTTTTCTTCACGCTTGGGCAAATTGGGCTCATCTCCATAAACGGATGATGAAGAAGCATACACGAACCTTTTTATCCCTGCATTTTTCGCGGCAGTCAGCATGTTGACAAACCCATTGACATTCACTTCGTTAGAAGTTACGGGGTCTTTTATGGAGCGAGGCACCGAGCCAATGGCGGCCTGATGACAAACCATATCCATCCTATCGCAAGCCATTTCACAGTCGGCAAAATTGCGGATATCTCCTTCTAAAAATTCAAAATTGGGATTTGTTCTGAATTCTTCCAGATTCTTCAGGTTTCCAGTTGCCAGATTATCCAGCACTCGCACCTTTGCACCGTGCGTTAATAAATATTCGACAATATTTGAACCTATAAATCCTGCACCACCGGTAACAACAAATTTTTTACCCTGAATCGGTGATAAGTGAAACGCCTGCTTATACATGTTGCAAAAATACGAAATTTTGGTTTCCACTTTGAGATTTTGAAATTGTATTAATTTTTCAAAAAATATTGACATCTGTTTAAATAAACTAACAAGTCTAAGTATTTTCACATCATGGAACGCGACAAAAAAATATTCTCTTTAATTAACGATGAATTACACCGCCAAACAGTTGGCATAGAGCTGATAGCTTCTGAAAATTATACCTCTAAACAAGTGATGGAGGCTATGGGTACTTGTTTGACAAATAAATATGCCGAAGGCTATCCAGGCAAACGCTACTATGGCGGTTGCGAAATTGTTGATCAAATTGAGCAATTAGCAATAGACCAGCTTTGTGAACTTTTTGGAGCTGAGTATGCCAATGTGCAGCCCCATTCCGGAGCGCAAGCGAATGCAGCTGTTTTCTTAGCCTGTTTGAAACCGGGAGATACGGTGATGGGCTTTAATTTATCGCATGGAGGTCATCTTTCGCATGGCTCTCCCGTAAATTTCTCAGGTAAACATTTCAGACCCGTATTCTATGGCGTAGAACAAGAAACCGGCACAATAGATATGGACAAAGTAGAAGCTTTGGCATTGCAGGAAAAACCCAAATTAATCATTTGCGGAGCATCTGCTTATGCGCGAGACTGGGATTACAAACGCTTCAGAGCCATTGCCGATAACATTGGCGCATTGCTTTTGGCAGATATTGCTCATCCTGCAGGTTTAATAGCCAAAAAGAAACTCAATGATCCTATGCCGCATTGTCATATTGTTTCATCTACCACTCATAAAACACTGAGAGGGCCACGGGGCGGAATTATCATGTTGGGCAAAGATTTTGAAAATCCGTGGGGTGAAAAAACGCTGAAAGGTGAAACCAAGATGATGTCAGTCATTTTGAATTCTGCTGTGTTTCCGGGTATGCAAGGTGGTCCCTTAGAACATGTCATTGCAGCAAAAGCAGTTTCATTTGGTGAATGTTTAACTGATGAATTCGGGAAGTATGCCGACCAGGTGATGCTGAACGCCCGTGTGATGGCAAACGAATTTATGAAACGTGGTTATAACTTAGTTTCGGGCGGCACGGACAATCATCTTATGCTGATTGATTTGCGCAATAAAAATATATCGGGCAAAGATGCGGAAAAAGCATTAGTGCAAGCTGACATCACCGTAAACAAAAATATGGTGCCTTTTGATGATAAATCACCGTTGGTTACATCCGGTATTCGAATTGGTACACCAGCCATCACTACACGTGGATTGAATGAACAAGACTGTCAGCAAGTAGTGGACTGGATAGATACCATTCTGAAAGCACCTAGTAATGTGGCACTTATAGCAGATATAAAGGGAGAGGTTAATAAATTTATGTCTGATTTTCCTTTATATTAAGATGAGCCAATATTTCAAGAAAAGCCAAGTCGTTGGCTTTAAATTACTGTATGTCAGTTGTCTTTCTTTTTTAGTATTAACGTTGGCGGGCATGATTGTCTATCCCGGAGGCACATTTATGCATACGGAATACACGCACTATTATTTTTTAGAAAATTTCTTTTCCGACTTAGGAAGAACACAAACTCCGAATGGCAGCATGAATTTATTTTCATTAATTTGCTTTGATACGGCATTGATTTTTCAGGCGGTAGCCTTATTTGTTTTCAATATTCAGTTTTTAAAGGAAGTGAAAGCCAAAGAATTAAATACTATATTTTATTTTATCGCCATAGTTTGCGGTATTTTGTTTCCTGTATTTTTATATGGCATTGCCATTACACCTTGCAATTTATTTCTGAAAGCCCACATGTTTTGTGTGCGATGGGGTTTTGGCATCTTGGTGCCGCTTAGTTTGGCATATACTATTTTGGTACGCAAACATCATTTGTTGCCTAACAAATATGGCAATGTAATGCAGGTTATTGTATTGGCCTGTTTTCTGTATTTTTTACTGATCATGTTCGGTCCAAATACGAGAGAAAATATTTATATCCAACCGGTAGCACAGAAAGTAATCGTGTATGCTATGGTATTTTCATTGATTTATCTTACTTCGGGATGCATGCGTTATTTGCATATACCTACAAAGCAGGAAATACGAGAAGCGCAGGAGAATGTATAATGAGAGCAAGTTTTTGTGTACGATGAAGATTAAACAAAAACGGCGTTTCTATGAAACGCCGTTTTATACTATTTGAAATTTGCATTTTATGCTACTTCTTCGTCTGTAAGAGTGATTTCTGAATCGTCCACACCGGCAAAAATTCTGCCACAATGTTCGCAAGTCATTATTTTTTTCTTAGTACGTATTTCTGCTTGCATTTGCGGAGGTATTGAACCAAAACATCCGCCACAGGCATTACGGGT
>CAYVGM010000095.1:0-2051 GCA_964451125.1 uncultured Chitinophagales bacterium | reverse complement strand
ATTTCTTTATTCAACGCATCAAACTCACGGTTGTTTTTCACGTTGTGCAATTGCTTGTCGTATTTTGTAATCAGCGTTTGCGCTTCTTTCATCAACGTTTTGCGATGTTCAATTTCCTCTTTTGCATCATTTATCTCACTTTCAATTTTAGCAATGCGCTTTTCCATGCCCACTATCTCATCTTCCAAATCAGCAACCTCAATAGGTAATTCTCCTTTCAATACCGTAATGGCATCAATTTTAGAGTGCATAGTTTGCAATTCTTCTAAATGTTCCAGTTTGTCGGCAACAGTGGTGAGTTCTTTTTTACGAGCCATATTTAAAAATAGTTTACCGGATTTGTGTTAATTTCTGAAATTAGGACGGCAAAGGTAGGAAATTTATCCGATAATATTTTATTAAATAGTTGTGAAGTAAACTGCTCACTTTCAAAATGTCCGATATCACATATAAGTATCTGATTATCAGCATCAAAAAACTGATGATATTTAAAATCTCCCGAAATAAACACGTCTGCCTTTTGTGCAATAGCCTGATTGAGCAAAAAACTACCCGCACCTCCGCAAAATGCCACTCGTTTTATGGGCTTATTCAGTAATGCCGTATGCCGAATACAAGCCGTTTGCATCCTGTCTTTAAGAAAAGAAAGGAAGGCAGCTTCTTCCATCGGAGTGGCTAATTCTGCCAGCATACCCGCACCCATTTCCTGAAAGGTATTATCCAATGTAATAATTTCATAAGCTACTTCTTCGTATGGATGCGCCTCTCGTAAAACTCGAAGTATATTGTTTTCTTTATATGCAGGAAAAATTACTTCTATTTTATTTTCGGCTTCAATATGTCTTTTCCCTTTTTCGCCTGCAAATGGCATTGCTTTTTCATTTCCGTTAAAACTTCCCGAGCCGCTTACCTGAAAACTGCACTCGCTATAATTGCCGATATTTCCGGCACCTGCACTAAATAATGCATCCAACACTCTGTCCGTTTTATTGACAGGAACATAAGTATATAACTTTTTCAGTAGCTTCTTTTGCGGATCTAAAATTTTTCTGTTTACGAGTCCAAGCTGGTCGGCAATCTGATGATTGACACCGAGCATTACATTATCCAAATTAGTATGACAGGCATAAATGGCAATATCATTTTTGATGGCTTTCAGTACTACACGTTCTATATAATTTTTGCCTGTTATTTTCTTTAATCCTGAAAATACAATGGGGTGATGTGCCACCACTAAGTTTATCTTCTTGTCAATCGCTTCATTGATTACAGCCTCAACAGCATCCAAACAAATGAGTACACCGGTACAGTCTGCATTTCTGTCACCGATTATCAGTCCGGCATTGTCATAACTTTCCTGATAGGATAATGGTGCGAATTCTTCTATGGTTTGAATTATTTCTGCTATTTTCATGGTGTTTTTTATCATGTTAAAAATCATCTCAAAAATACTATTATTTCCTTTCGCTTTGCTATACGGCAGTATTATCTGGCTGAGAAACCTGTTGTATAAGCGTGGTTTCTTGGGTTCTACTGATTTTGAAATTCCTGTTATCAGCGTGGGTAACCTCGCTATGGGTGGTACCGGAAAAACTCCTTTTGTTGAAATGCTGATAGAACTACTTTATCCTTATTATCCTGCCGGCGTTTTGAGCAGAGGCTATAAACGCAAAACTTCGGGCTATTTGAATGTGCAAACTAACAATACCGTGCTGGATGTAGGCGATGAACCTTTGCAAATAAAACTCAAATATCCTTTTGTGCCTGTTAGTGTAGGCGAACAACGTGTATTTGCCATCCCAAAAATGATGCATCATTTTCCTTTTTTGAAGTTGCTGATTTTAGACGATGCCTTTCAGCATCAAAGCGTACGACCTGATATAAATATTTTATTGACGGATTATTACCAACCATTCTGGAATGATCAGATTTTGCCCATGGGTACATTGCGTGAGTTTGCTTCAGGAAAAGAAAGAGCAAATATTATTGTAGTGTCCAAATGTCCGCCTGATTTAGGCTTGCAAGAACAACAAGATTTGAGGGAGAAAATA
>CAYVGM010000094.1:0-9797 GCA_964451125.1 uncultured Chitinophagales bacterium | reverse complement strand
GGAAAAGCCAAGATCCGATTTATAAAAACCGGCATTCAGAATAATGAATATATCGAAGTGCTGGAAGGCTTGAAAGGAAATGAAACCATTATTAAAGGTCCGTATAACGTAATATCCAAAGAGCTGAAGGAAAATGATGCCGTAAAAGAAAAAGTAGAAAAGGATAAGGGCAAGGACAAAAAAGAACCAGAAGATAAAGAGTAATTGGTAAATCAGGCATTATTCTCAAAAACTAAATTCAATATTAACGTCTTTGTATAAAATATTTTTGATAGGAGTTTTATCGTGTTGTGCAATATCTTTTTCACAAGCCCAAGACACTATTTCCTCAGGTAATGATTTTGAATTTTTACTGCCTTTTAAAACTGCTGAAGTCGGTAATACTTCTGTTTATTATACACAGGCACAACAATATTTTGCCAATAAAAATTATGAGCCAGCTCTGGCACTCATCAAAAAAGCAATAAAACAAGATAAAGTGAATGCTGATTTTTACTTGCTGAAAGCATGGATATTATCGGCACAAGGCAATACAAAGAGTGCTTTGCAAACTGCAGAAAAAGCAGTAAACCTCCAGCCTGAAAGTTGGAAACCTTTGTACTGTCTTGCCTATTGCAAACAGACCGCCGCAGATTATTTGGGCGCAGTTATTGCCTATACACAGGTTTTGCAAAAAAAGCCGGATCATAGTTTGTCGCTGTCCAGCCGGGCAAAATGCAAAGAGTGGTTCAAAGAATTTACCGGTGCGATAGAAGATTATTCGGCAGCGATAAAACTGCAAAATACAGAACCCAAATTATACGCAGCTCGTGCAAATTTATATTTCAAAATGCAGCTTTACGATGCCGCTATCGTTGACTTTACTACTTGTATGCTTTATGACAAATCTAATGCCGAAGTCCTGTACTACAGAGCACTGTGCTATGTAGAAAAAAAAGATTTTGAAAATGCCTGTATCGATTTTGCAAAAGCCAATACACTCGGCTATAAAACCGCTCAAAGCGAATATGGTAAATATTGCAAGTAATTAACTACTGTCTGCTATAGATTTACTACTGCCTACTTCTTCTTTTAAAACCGCATGCCAATTGACATAAATAAATTAAGGCTTCTGAATGGTTTTTTTGCACCCCATATAAATGTATTGACACGTGTACCCAATACTACTTTATCTTTGATATAGCTATCCATCCCGAAATGCACGGGAGCGATAAATCTGAAATAATTATATTCTCCAATTTCAGCAACGGTATTTGTGCCGGCAACAAAACGAGCATACTGCTCGGCATTATACGAAAACCCCGCTCCAGTACCGGCATAAATTCTATTTTTGGCATTTTTGAAAATATCAATATTCAAAGTAAACGATACCATCTGATGTTGTTGTTTTAATTTCAGCTTATTGAAAATGACATTGACATTATTCGGTTCAATTTTATTTTTGAAAATGCTATAGTAGTAATTGGCTTCAATTACCAAAAGTTTGTGTACACGGTATCCCAGTTCGGCACCTAAGCCATTGCCGATAGACACACGCTTATAGCTGGTTTCATTCGGGTTGGGATTGGCATAAAAATTTAATCCCGACATCGTGCCCGCCCGGAAAATAAATTTCTTTTCTTTAGCCGGTTTTGAACTTGCGTTCACTTCCGTTAAATCCTGTGCAAATAAAACACAAGGAAATACGAATAAAATAAGCAGATGTATAGATTTCATGTAATAGATATTAATAGTTTCTGGCTTTTTCTTTTTCATCTTCTTCAAATACAATATCAGAATAATCAGTAATGACATGATAAACCGTATCCCGTTCTATGGGTTTTCTGCCTACAGCTTTGATGAGGTTCACCAGCTCGCGGGTACTCATAGCCGGAGCTTGTTCTTCGCTGCCCGCCATCGAATAGATTTTTGTCGTATCATCTATCGTGCCGTCAATATCATCCACACCGAAATTCAAACTGAGTTGCGTAGTATTCCTGCCTATCATGGCCCAATAGGATTTGATATGGTCGAAATTATCCAGATAAATTCTGGCGATTGCATAATTGCGCAAATCTTCAATCACACTTACTTCAGGCAAATGCTGCATTTCATTATGTTGATTTCTGAATTTCAGCGGAATGAAGGCATTGAATCCATGTGTACGGTCTTGCAGCTGGCGCAGCCGTTCCATGTGATCAACCCGATGTGCGAAAGTTTCTATATGTCCATACAGCATAGTGGCATTGCTCGGGATGCCTAAATGATGAGCAGTTTCATGCATATCCAACCACTCTTGTGCGCTACATTTCCCACCTGCTATTTCCTCGCGGATGTTATCGTCAAAAATTTCCGCGCCACCACCCGGCATCGAATCCAAACCTGCAGCTTTCATGGCACGCAATCCTTCTTCGTACGTAACTTTTGCTTTTTTGAAAATATAGTGATATTCTACCGGAGTGAGTGCCTTGATATGCAATTCGGGACGATGTTTTTTTATAGCACTGAATAAGTTTTGATAAAATTCAAAATCTTGTTTTGGGATAACACCGCCTGTGATATGAACTTCCGTTACCGGTTGATTGTCGTATTTTTTGACAATGTCCAACATCTGCTCCACACTCAATTCCCAGCCTTGCTCCCGCTGTTTTATCAATCGGGAATACGAACAAAATTTGCATGTATATACACAGATATTTGTTGGCTCTACATGAAAATTGCGGTTGAAATAAGTGTTGTCACCGTGTTTTTTATTCCTGATAAAATTGGCTAAAGCACCAACAAAACCAACGGTAGCTTTCTCATAAAGCAAGACACCTTCTTCCATATTGATGCGCTCATCGTGAAGCACTTTTATTGCAATAGCTTTTAGTTGGGCATCTGTTCCGGACTGTTGAAGTATTTGTTCTATATTTTCTGCAGCAACCATCATGACTTTAATTTTTTACTAAATGACAAACGGCATTTACCCATTCGGGTTCAGCATTCAAACTTTCTACTAAAGTAATAGATTCGCCGCCATATTGCTGAAATAGTTCTAAATATTCTTCCTGTACTTCGTACAAGGTTTCAAGACAATCAGCTACAAATGCCGGACAAAAAATGAGCAATTTCTTTTTGCCCGCTTTTGCCAGTTGAGGTAATACTTCCACAGTGTAAGGTTCCAGCCAAACTTCTTTTCCCAAGCGCGATTGAAAGGCTAAGGTGTATTTTTCTTTTGGTAAATTAAGTTCTTTAACGAGCAAACGAGTAGTTTGATAACATTGTGCTTTATAACAATGCTGATTAATACTTTCTATTTTTGAACAACAGTTTTCATTTTGCAAACAATGGCATCCGCTGATATCTGCTTTCATAATTTGACGTGCGGGTATGCCATGATAAGAAAATACAATATGGTCAAAGTCATCGAAGTTATAAGCTAAACCTCTTTTTGCAAAAGCCGTAATAAATAATTCATCATCATAAAACTGATGAATAAATTTAATATCCGGAATAGTTTGCCAGCCTGAAGTTATTTGTTGCACTTTCTCTAAGATAGAGCCGGTGCAAGCGGAAGAATACTGAGGAAATAATGGAAGAACAACAATTTTGTTAACTTGTAATTGGTGCATTTTTTCCAATGCATTTTCTAATGACGGACTTTGATAGCGCATGGCAATCTCTACTATAAACTCGTCACCTAATTGTTGTTGTACGAGTTTACCCAAATCTTGTGTGTGATATAATAATGGAGAGCCTCTTTTTGCATCCCATATTTTGCGATAGGTAGATGCAGAATGTTTGTATCGGGCAGGCACAATGATGCCACGTACCAACAGATTTCTTTTCAACCAGCCAAAATCTATAACTCTTTCATCTGTGAGAAATTCAATTAAATATTTATAGACATCCTTATTGGAGGGACTGTCCGGTGTGCCGAGATTGACTAATAAAACGCCTGTTTTCTTTTGCAACATAATTTGAGTGCAAAAATAAAGTTTGGAGACCGTAAAAAGTAATCTTTTCTGCATTAATCCAAAATGGAAGGTTTTTATATTTAGCAGAGCCAACTCTTTAAATCAGGAGGAGATAATTAATATAATTCTTGTGCTTTGTCTCGTAGAAATAAGGTAGTAACAACTGTTATAATTAAAACATACTTATTCTGATCTCAGATTAACAGAGATATAGCATTTGGAAAAAAGATTGAAAATTGCATTTATAACTTGAATTCAGAAATGAAAATCGGATAAAGTTCTATTATTGATACATGCCACGCTTTATATCCTACTATACTAAACACTGGTAAAGGCTAGTAGAGCGAACAACATTTTTGTTTTTCTTTTTATGGTAGAATACTATTGCCACACAATTATGTCCCCCAAAAAGTCTGCAAATTGGTGCCAATTGTTTTAGTTTGTTTTCCACGCTATAACATGTATTTTTGCCAGCAGTAATTCAGTAGCATAATGGATTTTTCTTTTTCATCAAAACAACAACTATTAGAAATGTTGAAGCTGGCTGGCGTATCAGAGAGTACTATTGAAATACTTACACTACAGTTGAAAGAGGTAGAAGTAAAATCTAATCAATTGCTTGTAAAATCAGGACAAACGAATACTCATTTATACTATGTAATGGAGGGTGGTTTTGTATGTCGTTTTGTTAGCGAAGATAAAGAAATAGAAAGAACGATTAATTTCTACCTGAATGAGTTACATCCGGTTATGGCCTGTATTGACAGCTATTTTTCACAAACCAAAACATCCTGCGAACTTCGGGCAATAAGTGATTCTAAAGTATTAACCATTAGCAAAATCGTTTTGGATAATTTAATTGCTACAGATCCTAAAATTAAAATGCTGTTTGATCAAATATTAACCAATGCACTCATCGAAGAAAATGATCTGAAGCTTAAAATTATTTCTTGCAAACCTGATGTATTGTATCAATACCTTATAAAAGAATTCCCGACAATTATCCATAAAGTGCCATCCAAATATATTGCCGAGCTAATGGGTATTTCTGCCGAATGGCTAAGCAAATTAAAATCCAAAAACAGAATTTCTTGAATTAATTCAAGCTTAGTATTTATTAATGCCGCCTATTTTTGCATAAAATAATGTATGATGTCAAAAGCACAACTAGGCTATTCAACAGCAGATAAGCAGGAGAAATTCTCAAAATTCTATACTACCGAATTTTCCAAAATTCCTGATGAAATTATCCATGCCTTACAAAATCCGCTGGAGTGGCATACCTTACCAGATATCGACCAAATGACCGATTTAGAAGCGGATGGCTATTTGCCTGTTGAAAATGGTTTTGCCATTAATAAAAAAGACGGCAGCACCGCAGTAGCCGTAAAAACAGAGATGCCAAACGTAACGCCACAAATGTGGGATTGGTGGTTTGGATGGCATGGTTGTCAGGATAATCGTTATAAATTATGGCATCCTTTGGCACATATTTCCGCAAAATGGGAAGACGGAAAGAATGACATTTGCTATATTGGGCGAAATTCCATTATCAAAGAATACATTGGTGCTAACCTCTTAGATGCAGCCATTCAATTTAAATCGCCCATGGCATTTGGTTTTTCAAATGATGCTGTTAATCATAAAGAAAAAGCAGTTTATATCTGTGCAAGATTAGGTCATCCTACCTTGCCCGTTGATTATGGTTATTTGATTCATCAAGTAAGAAGAACAAGCAATGGTTCAGAAATGCGCTCGCGTTTTTGGGTAGGCGGAAAATATGTTGCCATCAGAAAAAACGGCAGAGCAGCAGAGTCAGTTACAAGTGTATTAAAAATGCTAAAATCATTGCCTAAGAATTTTGGATATGATTTAATGAAACACTGTTCGGAAGAAATGAATCATTTAGCCGCATTCTTGCCTGAACTTTATCACGAATTTCACGAAACAAAATCACTGGCAATAAGTGGCAATATTCATCAAAAAGAAGATGCGCATTTTGAAAAAAAAATGTTTGGTTTCTTATACAACCAACAACGATTTGGCAGAATACCCGATATCATTACAGAACCAAAAACGGTAGAAGATATTATTCATGTTATACGCTATGCCAAACAGGTTGGCAAAAAAGTTACAGTTTTATCAGGTGGCAGAAGTTTTAGTGCTAATGCCATGCGCAATGATTGTATTGTAATTTCCTTGAAAAATTTTACAAATTATACAATCAATAAAGACGATATGTCTGCAACTGCAGAGCCGGGCTTAGGCGGTTCAGACTTGATGAAAGTATTGTATAAAAATGATTTGTTCTTTCCGGCAGGGCACTGCAAAGGGGTATGTTTAGGTGGCTATTTATTGCAAGGCGGTTACGGTTGGAATGGAAGAAAATTAGGGATAGCCTGTAAAAGTATTTTAGCATTGGATATTGTAACGGCAGATGGTGAAATAGTGCATGCAAACGAAAAAGAAAATGCCGATTTATTTTGGGCTGCAAGAGGTGCTGGAGCCGGCTTTTTTGGTGTAGTAGTAAAATTTTATTTGAGATTATATCAGCGACCAAAATATCAGGCTATTATTGTACATGATTTCTCCATGAAACATCTGGAAGATGTGTACACATGGGCTTATGATATAGGACCGAGCGTACCAAAATCAGTAGAGTTTCAAATGTTGATGAGCCGCAACATGATGAATATGCTTGGGCCGGGTATAGAAGCATATGCACCTATCTTTGCAGACACTAAAGACGAATTTGAGGAAGCTAGACAATTTATGTATAATAGTCCAGTCAAGAAAAAAGCGATTATCAGAACACCCGCCTTTAATCCCGGAATTGAGCTTTTATATAAAGGCACCATGGAACATTATCCGGCCAATTATAACTATGGTGTTGATAATATGTGGACACATGCATCTATAGATGAATTGTTGCCACATATTAAAGAGATTGCAAACACACTGCCACCGGCGCCATCACACTTTTTATGGCTCAACTGGTATCCGGATGCTATTGATACGGATATGGCTTATAGCAAAGAAGACAATATTTACTTGGCCTTGTATGGATGTTGGAAACATCAGAAAGATACTGCTAAATATACCAGTTGGGCAGCTGACAGGATAGGCAAGATGCAACAATATTCTTCAGGCATTCAATTGGCAGACGAAGGATTGCATAATCGAAGGGATAAATTTTTGAGTGATGAAAATTTCAGAAAACTACAAACAATTCGCGACAAACGAGATCCTCAAAATATATTTATGGAATGGCATAGTCATGCATTTGAAAAGTGATAACTATCTTTTCATAAACTATCTCTTAGTGAGACTACTTTTATTACAGCTCTTTTCAAGCAATTCCGTTGCTTTGGTAGCTATTTAAATTTGCATTTTTCCAGAACTACAAGATTAAATAAAATATGTTTATTTTGTAAAATAATTACAACAAGAAATGGAAATAACAGATCTAAAAATAGACCTCTCATTTTTGTTAGTGTTTTGCTTAGCCATGCTATAGCGTTGCAATCGTCTCCAACAAACTATCTTACAGAAAATAAATTTTATTTTACCCAGGTGAATATAAAGCCAATTGCAAATTTTACCCATTGTGGTTTTATTTGAATTTATATTGAGAAATAGATTTTTAGCGCATGATGACGTATGAAAAACGCAATAAAGTTCTGTCGTAGATGCATCACACGCTTTTAATTATGCGATGCTATAAACCAAAAATAAGAAAATGAACTCCTTTTTATTTTGCCTTCTTTTATTTTAATTGTTTTATCTTTAATTATCATTTCAAACTTAAATCTACTGCTATGAAAAAAATCTTCTTTTTACTTTTTGCATTTTCAGCAATTATTTCTTGCAAACACAATACTACTGCTAACCAAGAGCAGCAGGCTTCTAATACAGCAAGTGGCAGCTCAACAGAGAGTGCCGCTTCGGCAGACAAAATTTATGGCATCAAATCGGGTATTCTGATTTCAGAAATGGATATGATGGGTATGGGAAAAGCTACCGTAGAAAATAACTTTGACGATTACGGCAAGGTCTCTTTAACCAATACAAAAGCCTCGATAATGTCGATGAATACGGTAACACATAATCTGAGAAAAGACGGATGGATGTATGTATGGACTGAAGGACAGAAAGAAGGACATAAAATAAAAATAGATGCCAGTCAGGTATCAAAAGAAAATCTGGACATCGACAAACTCACGCAGGAAATGAAAGATAAAATGAAACTGAAAGAAGAAGGCAATTCGGATGTAATCGGTAAATCTTGCAAAGTTTATTCCATGACTATAAGTGAAAAGGGCATGTCTATGGCAGGTAAAGTTTATGTATGGGAGAAATTAGCCCTCAAATCAGAATTTGATGCCAAAGGCATGAAAATCAGTATGTTGCCAAAGAGCTTAGACGAACATCCAAATTTCGCATCCGGTTTTTTTGACGTTCCTGCAGGAATTACTTTCACCGAAATGCAAAACACAGGACAAGCAGATATGAACTAAACGGATTCATTTTACATTTCTGTATTTCTTTTATTGTAAGGCTTATCAAATTTTTGTAATCTTGCATAGAAATTACATGTATGCCTGTTCGTTCGCTTTCCACCATGCCCGATACTCAGGAAGAAGTAGCAGTATTAGATGAAATTGAAGAACTGCTCGATACCGGATGTAATCTGGTAGTCTATAATGATGATGTCAATACATTTGAATGGGTAATTGAATCCTTGATGGCCATTTGCAATCATACCTACGAACAAGCGTATCAATGCTCACTTTTTATTCATTTCAAAGGAAAATATGCCGTAAAACACGGCAGTGAAACGGAACTGATTCCTATGAAAGAAGCATTACTGGACAGGCATATTTCTGCATCGGTAGAAAATTGTAAATAACCTGAAAATTGCCCATCTATCAACTTGATGATCGTTTGTTGTTTCCAAATCCGGAAGGAGCAGAAGAAGGTATAGTTGCCATTGGAGGCGATCTTAGCCCCCAGCGTCTCTTATTAGCATACCGTAGTGGTTTATTCCCTTGGTTTGATGAGGATGACCCGATTATTTGGTGGTGTCCCGATCCCCGCTATCTGCTTTTCCCCGCGAAGTTTCACGTCTCCCGCTCTTTCAAACGTTTTTTGAATAAAAAAAAATACCGCATCACGTTTGATGAACATTTTGAATCAGTTATCGAAAATTGTTCAAGTATAGGCCGCAAAGATCAGGATGGAACTTGGATTACTCCTGAAATGAAAACAGCCTACATGGAGTTGCACCAATTAGGTTTCGCGCATTCCGTGGAGGTGTGGCATCAAGATGAACTCGTAGGGGGTATGTATGGAGTTAGTATCGGTAAAGCTTTTTTTGGAGAATCGATGTTCAGTAAACTTCCGAATGCCAGCAAAACTGCACTTTACTATCTCTCAAACTTATTAAGTAAAAAAGGATTATCATTTATAGATGCACAAATACACACGCCACACATGGTTTCTCTGGGTGCAGAGCCAATTGCCCGTAGTAAGTTTCTATACCTATTAGACCATGCCCTTCAATTTCAGACTTGGAAAGGAAAATGGTCAATACAAAATGAACTAAAACAAGATTAATTTGTAAGCCGTTTTGCTGTTTAAACCACATAGAAGCATAGCATTTTTATGCTTAAATAGTTGTTTGGTGCATGTTAGTTTAGAAAGTCAAGCAAAACATAGTATTGCCTTTGGCGATTTCTGCATATTCTGGTCTTACTACTAACAACAGATATATATAGATATAAGCAAGCGCAAAATGAAAACACAGCGAGTCCAATAAGTTTTTTAACAAAAAAATATAAAATAAGAAATAAAATAAAT
>CAYVGM010000093.1:3782-9806 GCA_964451125.1 uncultured Chitinophagales bacterium | reverse complement strand
ATGCAGATAAAGAAGGATTTCTGCGCAATGTTCGTTCGCTGACACAAACAGCAGGGAGGGCTGCACGTAATGCAAATGGGAAAGTAATCATGTATGCAGACCGCATTACCGGGAGCATGAAAAAAACGATAGACGAGACCGATAGGCGCAGAGAAAAACAAATTGCTTATAATATTAAACACCATATTACCCCGAAAACCATTTTTAAAAGCAAGGAAGACATTGCCAACAAAAGTACGATACTCGATATACGAAGAAACGTACAAGATAAAGAAGAAGAAGTTATTGAAGCAATGGTGGCAGCCGAGCCTATGGAAGAATACGGCACTCCTGAAGCCTTAGACAAACAAATTGAAAAAGTAAAAAAAGCCATGCAGAAAGCATCCAAACATATGGATTTCATGGAAGCCGCACGTCTAAGAGATGAACTATTCAGATTGCAGGGGTTATTGTAAGGGAACAGCAGGTGTGCCACGATGCTCGTGGCACACTATATCCTAATTTTCTTTAAACACTTTTTCGTCGATATCTTTAAAAATTGCTTCTGTTTCATGCATGGTTTTGATGTTGTCGTAAATTAAAATCAAGCTGTTGCCGCTTTGTTTTATCACGCATTTCTTCTTAGCGTTTTGTATATGTGTCATCACCAAATTAAAATACGGACTATCATAATACGGCGACTTTTGATTTTCTAAGAAATAACAACGCAGTTTATTATTCTTCAAAATAATCCGCTCAAATCCTATCTTTTTGGCTACCCAACGTATTCGCAAACCATCAAACAATTCATTTACCTGCTTGGGCAAAGCACCAAAACGGTCGGTCAGATTTTTTGCAAATACGTTTAATTTTTCTTCGTTCGTTATCTCATCCAGCTCCGTATATAGTCGCAGTCGTTCTTCTGTATTCTGCACATATTCTTGCGGTATCAACATCTCCACATCGGTATCTATCGTGCATTCATATACAAATTGTTTTTGTTCTTCTATCTGCTCCTTAAACACTTCTTTGAAGTCAGTGTATTTTAATTCCTGAATGGCTTCATCTAAAATTTTATGATACATCTCAAAGCCGATATCCGCAATAAAACCACTCTGCTCCGCGCCTAATAAATTTCCCGCCCCACGTATGTCCATATCGCGCAGAGATATCTGGAAACCGGATCCCAAATCCGAAAACTCTTCCAGTGTCTGCAAGCGTTTTTTTGCTTCGGGTGTCAACACACTTTTCGGCGGACTAATCAAATAACAAAATGCTTTTTTGTTGGAACGCCCCACTCTTCCTCTCAACTGATGCAGATCGCTCAAGCCGAACTGATGTGCATTATGAATGAGAATAGTATTGGCATTTGGAATATCCAAACCGCTTTCAATGATATTAGTACTCAGCAAAACATCAAACTCGCCGTTGATAAATCCCAGCATAATTTCTTCTAATTTATCGCCTTCCAGTTGCCCATGCGCGGTGGCAACAGAAATGTCAGGCATCATTTTTTTGAGCAAGATTTCTATTTCATGTATATCTTTCACGCGGTTATGTACAAAATAAACTTGTCCTCCACGATACACTTCAAACTCTATCGCTTCTTTAATAAATTTTATGTCGAAAGCATGCACCTCCGTACTAACCGGAATCCTGTTCGTAGGTGGTGTCATGATATTGGATAAATCGCGTGCACCCATCAACGAAAATTTCAGGGTACGCGGTATCGGTGTTGCTGTTAGTGTAAGCGTGTCAATATTTAAAGCTAACTGGCGTAGTTTTTCTTTTGCTGAAACACCGAATTTTTGCTCTTCATCTATGATTAACAAACCCAGATCTTTAAACTCTAAATCTTTGCTTAAAATAGCATGTGTACCAATGACAATATCCACTTTTTTATCCTTGGCTTTTTGCAGCGTTTCCTTTTTTTCTTTAGCCGATTTAAAACGATTGAGATAGTCCACCGTTACACCAAACTCGTTCAGCCTGGATGAAAAAGTTTTGTAATGCTGCCATGCCAAGATGGTAGTCGGCACCAGTACTGCCACTTGCTTGCCGTCAGTTACTGCTTTGAAAGCCGCGCGGATGGCTACTTCCGTTTTGCCAAAACCTACATCGCCGCATATCAACCTGTCCATTGGGTGCGGTTTTTCCATATCGGCTTTTACATCTAAAGTAGCCTTGTATTGGTCGGGCGTATCTTCATACATAAAACTGGCCTCCAGCTCATCTTGTAAATAAGTATCTTTATTAAAAGCAAAGCCGGGTTGTACTTTGCGCATGGCATACAGTTTTATCAGCTCGGCGGCAATATCTTTTACTTTCTTTTTAGTCTTGTTTTTAAGATTTGTCCAAACATCGCTGCCAAGCTTGTTTATTTTCGGCATGTGTCCTTCTTTGCCGGTGTATTTTGCAATTTTATGCAAGGAGTTGATGTTGACGTATAACACATCTTCATCCTTATAAATCAAGCGCACCATTTCCTGTTCTTTGCCGTTGATGGTGAGTTTCTGCAAACCCGAAAATACGCCTACACCATGGTCGATATGTGTTACGAAATCGCCCGGATTAAGGTCTTTTAGATGCCTTATTGATAAGGCTTTATTGCGGTTAAATCCGGATTTGGTTTTGTATTTATGATAACGCTCAAAAATTTGATGATCGGTATAAAGGGCAATTTTCAAATCTTTGTCGATAAAACCGGAGGTGAATGCCTGATAGATGGGATGAAAAGAAATTTGAGCTTGTTTATCCTGAAAGATATGATGAAAGCGCTCTAATTGTCTGGCATTTTCAGAGCATAGAAACACCTGATATTTTTCTTTTTGCAGAGCCTGAATATCCTGAATAAGTAAATCAAAATTTCTTCCAAAGGAAGGCTGTGGACGGATGTCTAATTGCAGCAGACTGCTATCATTCCCATCCGTTAAAGGAAGAGGATTAAGGAGTGGTTGTGTAATAATTCTATAATTCGATAGCTGAGCTACTAAGTCGCTGCTGTGTAAAAAAAGCTGGTTGAATTGTTTATTTAAAAACGGATGTTCTTTAGTTTTGCTTTTGGCTAATTGTTCATATTCTTCTAAGGCTCTATGCTCTTGTTTTTCGATAAGTTCTTTGAAGAGCGGCATGTCTTCCATCCAAAAGATGGTGTTTTCAGGCAAAAACTCGAACAAAGAAGATTGCAATTCTTGTACAAAATGATTCTGAATATTCGGGATAATCGTAAGCTCAGAAATCTTGCGTTCGGACAATTGACTTTCCGGATCAAAGGTGCGCATACTTTCCACTTCATCATCAAACAGCTCGATGCGATAAGGCAATTCATTGCCAAAAGAAAACACATCTATAATGCCCCCGCGAATGGAAAACTCGCCGGGCTCATAGACAAAATCGGTGCGTTCAAAACCGTATTCCAATAACACATCCAGCAAAAAATCGATATCAGCCTTTTCGCCTGTTTTAAGATGGAGCGTATTTTTTTGCAGGGTTTCTTTGCGCACTAATAATTCCTGCAGAGCCTCGGGATAGGTAACCAACAACTCGCCACCTTTTTTGGCATTCAGCAAGGCATTCAGCGTTTGTGCCCGCAATAAAATATTATTGTTGCTTTGCTCTGCAAAGGTGAATGATTTTTTGTACGAAGAGGGAAGAAATAATATCTCTTTTTTATCCAACAAATTTTGTAAATCATTTTGCAAGTATTGCGCGGAGTCGGCATCATTACAAACGAAGACTTGGGTAAATTCTGTAGTAAGAAAAAGGGAGGAGGCGATAAAACTTCGTGCAGACCCCAATACACCACCGAGCAATACACGGGATTGCGGCTTAGAAATTTCTTGTTTCAGCTTTTCTATTCGTTCATCATCCCGATATAAAAAAAGCAATTGATTGCTGTCCATTATTAATTTTATTGCTTATTCTTTAAACTAAAATGTTCAAAAAAAGCGGTATTGTTTTTTTTGTTGATTGTCTTCATTTTGCCGGAAATACAAAGCTGATACAAGGTATTCCCGGATAACAAATAGCGTATTTTGTAGGCTTGTTTTTTAGTCTGGAAAACATATTCTTTGCTAAAAGTGGTGTTTGCCGTTTGCAGTGCGTTTTCTGAAACGGTGCTTATATTGTTTTCTTTGGTAAAAGCTGCAACTTCATTTGCCAGCCACATTTCCGGTTGTGTCATTTGTTTATCATAAGTACGAATAATTAACTGATAGCCCAACCCACTTTTATTGTCTTTAGCCAAATAGCTTTCTACTGTATAATCTTTGCCTGAATCATTCTTTATAAAGTAGCGTTTATATTCCGGTGATGTGGGAAAATAGATAATAAAATTTTGAGTTTCAGTCTTAACATTTTCATTTACAATAACAGGTGTAGTATTGCTTGGTTGTGCTATTGGTTTTTCTACTGAAGAAAAACGATATCCCATAAAAAAATGTTGAGCGTCGTTAACTGAAAATTCAGCCAAATTTTGCTCGACACGTTGTACATATAATACCTTATTTAGCTCTCTGAATTGCACGACTATCTTTTGCTTGTTCGTCAAGAGTTCAATTTGTGTAAACAATTGTCCTGTACTGTCTTTTTGTGTTACTTCACTTGGATACATACCATACTGTATAGCATATCGTTTTATTTCATCTTTCAAAACAGATTTTGCCTCTTTTTTAGTCGAAAAGGCGCGGGCATAAACAGCATAAAACTGATGGTTTATTTTATCTGTTGAAATGTATTCTTTAAGCGTTACAACACCTTTATCCGAATAAATTTGTTTTTCAGTCAGCGTGATTGTATCCGGAAATAATTGTTGGATGGCATAAGGTTGAATGACAACAGGTTGCCAATGGGCATAGCTTAGCGGCTGGGCAAAAATTTTTCCCAAATAAAACAACAACATCAAGAAGATGTTTTTCTTCAAAAACATTGGCGCAAAGATAATAGAAATTAGTTAGACTATTTCTCTAAGGCAAATACATGGCTTCAGTCAATCGCTATTTATCGCGAGGTATAATCTGCGGGTTTCTTTTTGGCATGAATAATGGCGTAAATAACAATGGTGTCTGCGTCGTTAAAATAAAAATGAATATAATATGGGAATTGTTTCAGTAAGATGGTGCGTACTTTTCCGGCATATTTCACTGAAAAATGCAAAGGATTCTTTTCGATAGCTGCCAATGCTTCTTTAATACGGGCTAAGAATTGTTTAGCTAAATTAGGGTTGATTGCTTTATAATAAGAAAAGGCTTCTATCAAGTCTGTCCTTACTAATGGCCTGTAAACAATCTTCATAAAGATTTATCTAATTCATCTAATAAACTATTAAAGTCTTTTACACCGTCCGGATGTTTTTCGTAATCAGTAATTCTTTCCTCTAAAATGGATTTATGCCAGTCGGGTATTTCCGATTTATGGTTTGATATGCGAATCAGTTTCAGCAATTCTAAATCTTGCAACAAATTTATTGCATCATCATTTAATAATTCAATTGTTATCGTCTGCATTACACATCAAATTTACTAAAATCGAAAATATCCTACATGATTATTTTATTTTCTGTTTTTTATCCTGCAATCAGGAAAAACAGTAAGTGTTATAAATATACCCAATTTGATTCACTTTGTATGTGGTTGATAATTTGATTTATCCAAAACAAGTTTAAATACCCTATCTTTGAAAGGATGAAAATTATTGCAAAAATTGTTTCTTATCTGTTTCATCCCTTATTAATAGTAACATGGATGACGGTCTTGTTATATGTAACCAACCAGCCTCAATTTGCTGATGTGCAACAGCGCTTCGGAAAAATATCTCCCGTATTACCTGTGTTTCTATATACTTTCCTATTTCCGGTAATTGCCATTTTGATGATGAAAAAACTCGGATTTCTGGAAAGTCTGGAAATGCCCGACAGTAAACAACGCATTATTCCGTTTATCATCTGTATTGTACTCTACATCTGGACCTATCTGATGATGCGTAAAACGGGATACCCTATGTTTCTGCGTTTGTTTATGCTGGGTTCTATATCTACATTAATGCTGG
>CAYVGM010000093.1:0-3682 GCA_964451125.1 uncultured Chitinophagales bacterium | reverse complement strand
TACCCTATGTTTCTGCGTTTGTTTATGCTGGGTTCTATATCTACATTAATGCTGGCGTTTGTTATCAATGTTTTTCATAAACTCAGTTTGCACATGGCGGCTATAACAGGGGCAACGCTTACCGTATTTTTATGGATCTTTTACTCCCAGAGCGACTTAGCATATTTTTTCATTTTTATGATAATTCTGAGTGGTCTGGTTGCTACGTCGAGGTTGCTGTTGCAAGCCCACACGGGCAGAGAAGTTTATTCCGGGTTTCTTACCGGCGTATTTGGTCAATTTATCGCACTTATGTTAATTGACAAATTAATACGCTAATACCAAAAACTTGGTAACGCTTTGGTAATTTATTTTTAAAATTTACTTATCTTTCCACCCTAACCAAGTGAATATGAGTAATCTTTTTGTAAAAAAACCACTAAGCAGAATCTTGAGTGATGCAACTGACTCAGGTGAACATCAGTTGAAGCGCACACTAGGCTCATCAGCATTATTTGCGCTCGGAGTTGGTGCAATAATAGGAGCAGGTATATTTGTTCGTACTGCCGCTGCTGCAGGAAACCACGCCGGTCCCGGAGTAATGATTTCTTATATTATAGCCGGAATAGGCTGTGCATTTGCAGGATTATGTTATGTTGAATTTGCCACCATGATTCCTGTGGCAGGAAGTGCCTACACCTATTCATATGCTACATTGGGAGAGTTTGTTGCATGGATAATAGGTTGGGATTTAATTTTAGAATATGCTTTAGGTGCTGCAACAGTTGCAATCGCCTGGTCTGAATATTTAAATAAAATTTGTGAAGCATTTTTTGGATTTAGTATCCCTTACGGGTTTTGCCATTCCCCATTTCAAACGTCGCCTATTACAGGAGAACATGGCATCATAAACTTGCCGGCTGTTTTTATTTTAGGCGTATTGACATTAATATTAATTCGTGGTGTAAAAGAATCGGCTTCATTTAATTCTATTATTGTAATTGTAAAGGTGATAATTGTTTTGGTATTTATCGGATTAGGTTGGCATTTTATTCGTCCCGAAAATCATGCTGTGATTATACCGCCTAATACAGGAGAATCCGGAGCATTTGGATGGAGTGGAATATTGCGAGGTGCAGGCATTGTATTCTTTGCTTATGTCGGGTTTGATGCAGTTTCCACAGCAGCACAGGAAGCCAAGAATCCTCAAAAAGGAATGCCAATTGGCATTTTAGGTTCTTTGGCATTTTGTACGGTATTGTATATTTTATTCTCTTATGTACTTACAGGCATTGCTCCATATAAAGATTTTAGTGTTACAGGTCCGGGACATGAAGCTGCAGTTGCTTATGCAATTTCCAAATATATGCATGGCTATCAGTGGTTCAGCAATTTGATAACCATAGCTATTATTGCCGGATTTTCATCTGTAATATTGGTTATGCTTTTAGGACAATCTCGTGTATTCTATTCTATGAGCAGAGATGGTTTATTGCCAAAACAATTCTCAGAAATTCATCCAACTTATAAAACACCGGCAAAAGCTACAGGATTGCTTTTTGGTTTAGTAGGCTTATTTGCTGCTTTTGTACCGGGTGATATCGTAGGTGATATGACCAGTATAGGTACTTTATTTGCATTCATTTTAGTATCGATAGGAGTAGTTATTATGCGTAAAAACAATCCGGATGCTATACGTCCATTCAGAACCCCACTTGTTCCTGTAGTTCCCATCTTAGGTGTGTTAGTTTGCGGATTCATGATATTCGGGTTGGGTTGGCAAAATTGGATTCGGCTTTTAGTATGGTTAATTATCGGCTTTGTTATTTATTTCGCCTATAGCCGTCATCACAGCAAAATCAGTCATACAGAATCGCCTGCAGATCATTTGGTGGAGAAATAGTGATTAATAACCTGAGATCGGAATAAAAATAGTTGATTTTATATCAAGAACCGCCTTTTTTTCCTGTTTTCTGCACTCTTTATTTTTTAAAATAGGAATAGGACATTTGTGGAGGTGAAAGTGTATGTTCCTGAACATGTAATCAGTACAAATAAATTGTACTCAATACCGTTTCGCCAACAGCCTGTAATGTATTTTTGCTGATGATATTAATATTATCATCATGGGTATGCCAGTATGGTGCAAAACCACTTTGTGTTGCAAATGAGCGATTGATAATATCAATGGTAGGAATTTTTGCTATCGTATTTACATAATAATGATCATCAATAATCTGATCGGTTATATTGGTAAGAAAATAGTTTGACCAACCCAACTGATGGGCATTCTTCCATACTTCTTTCATAAATTGTTGCGCGTATTGGTAAGACACACCCTCGTAGGTGAACGTGGCATCTTTCGCACCTACCATATCTAACAAAATCCCGTTATCGGCTTTATAATTGGGTACATGCGGATGTTTGCACCAGTATTGCGTACCCAGACAATAAAAATCTCCCTGCTCCTGATTTAGCTCATACTCCGGCTGACCATAATCTTCCACATCTACAAACAACAAATCCACTCCTATTTGCGGGTCTTTAGCTTGTAGCTGACGTGCAATCTCAATCATCACTGCACAACCGCTGGCACCATCATCAGCAGCTAAAATCGGCTTGTTTACTGCACTGTCGCCCTGATCGGCAAAGGGACGTGAATCCCAGTGTGACAAAATCAGTAATCTTCTTTTTACTTCCGGATTGAATGAGGCTATCACATTGATACATGGTACACTTTTGCCGTTATATACTTTCACATTCGTTTTCTGCACGATAACATGAGTGGTATATTGCTTTAATTTTGATTCAAAATAAGCAGCACATTTTTGCTGCGCCGGAGTGCCCGGTACACGAGGACCAAAGGCAAGCTGGTCTTCAATAAACTGAAAAGTACTGTCTGCTGAAAATGCAGGTTTTGCTATACTGGTTTCATTTGTTTTTTCATTTGTTTTTTCTTGTGATTTCGTTTTACAAGAAGGTGACATTAATACCGGCATGAGTAAAGCCAGAAATATGCGAAAGCAGTTGGTGATATATATCTTGTAATGAGGCATGTTCGTTTTTATTGATGTTATCAATAAGCTAATGGACTGGATAATTATGCATTTGATACTTCAAATGTAGTTCCGTCTTTTTCATCTTTAATAATAATTCCTGCATGCTTCAGCCCATCTCTGATTTTATCTGAGGTGGGCCAGTCTTTATTTTCTCGGGCTGTCTTGCGTATATCAATAACCAAATTCATCACTTTATTCAGCACCTCATTATTTCCATTAATTTCTTCTTCTCTAAATCCCAAGATATCAAACAAAAATTCGACATAATTTTTTTGCATCAGATTATACGCCTCTACAGAAATTGTATTTGCTGTTTTGCCAGCATTATAAAAAGTGTTGATATGTGATGCCAAACCCAGAAGGTTTGCAATGGTTTTAGCCGTATTGAAATCATCATCCATAGATTCTTTACAACCCAAACATAAGCTCATAATTTCCTCTTCCAATTCCGGATCGGGCTTCAATTCTCCTTCTTGTTTGATTTCCTGCAAATATTTAGCAGCATTCATCAGTTTGCGCAAATTCTTTTCTGCATCCTGTAAGCCTTTGTTGTTTATATCAAGTTCTGATGAATAATGCGAAGAGAAAAACAACATACGCACCGTCATGGGCGAATAGGCTTTATCCAAAAGCTGGTGATTGCC
>CAYVGM010000092.1:4367-9878 GCA_964451125.1 uncultured Chitinophagales bacterium | reverse complement strand
CCTCAAACAAAATAATCAACATAAAAGACCATCATTAGGATGGTCTTTTTTTATTTTTGATTTCAGGAAAAGCAACCAAATACTGGAGAAGATAGTTTACACCGTACAAAAAAAATATACTAAAACTTATGGAATTTAAATAGATTTTTGCTCTATATACATAAAGCAATGAGTATGCGAGAATCATTATTACAGTTTGTGTGGCAGTTTCAGTTATTTAACAGGGGAGATTTAAGATTATCAGACGGACAAGAATTAACCATTTTGGAAGCGGGTAAGTGGAATGTTAATGGCGGCCCTGATTTTTTAGAAGCTAAAATTATTATTGATGAATTGGTATTTGTTGGCAATATAGAACTGCATATTAACGCTTCTGATTTTAAAAAACACAAGCATCATTTGGATGAAAAGTATAAATCTATCATCTTGCATGTTGTATATTTTAATGATGACAGCACCCTTCAGCTACCTACTCTGGAGTTGAACGGAAGAATCCCTTATTTATTGTTTTCAAAGTATGAATCATTGCAGAAAAGTACTTCCAATGTACTATGCAAACATGCTCTCAGTCATATTGATGAGTTTTTGATTTATCAATGTAAAGAATCTCTTGTTTTTGAACGACTGGAGAAGAGAGCAACGCATGTACTAAATCAATTGAATCAAAATCAATCAGACTGGGAAGCAGTAACCTATCAATTGCTTGGGAAATATTTTGGTGCACATTTGAATAAAGAGTGTTTTGAGATACTCACCCAACGTCTGGATTATAAAATACTACTAAAGCATCGTGATAACTCTTTGCAATTAGAAGCCTTATTATTGGGTACAGCAGGTTTTTTAAATAAGGATTTTATTGATGATTACCCGATAAGCCTGAAAAGCGAATTTTCGCATTTACGCCAAAAATATAACATAAAGCCCATGTCTGAAAGTACATGGCAGTTTTCAAAAATCAGACCTATTTCATTCCCTACGGTAAGACTGATTTTTTTTGCAAAAATGATAAAACAATTTCCATTCTTCCAAAAAATCATACAAACAAAAAACCATAGAGACTTATTTAACACCACTCAGTCACATCCTTACTGGGATACACATTTTATGCCGGATAAATATGCAGCCTATCAACCCAAAGAAATGGGAGCTGAGTTCATTAATAGCATTATTATTAATGTATTTTCTCCATTGTTATATGCTTATGGTAAGTATTATAATGATGAAAAACAAATTGAAAATGCCGTTTATCTGTTGAGTAATACAAAGCCCGAGGTTAATTCAAAAGTAAATAATTTTCCAAGTGAAATCTTCTCTAAAGAAAGTGCATTCGATACACAAGCACTTATTGAGCTTTTAGATAATTATTGCCTACCTAAAAAATGCCTACAGTGTAAAATAGGACACAAACTCTTGCGGAATGCAGTAAATGAATGCAATGAAGACGCTGTCATTTATATTTGATTATTTCGACTAAAGACTCTAACTTTGAACATGGCAGTTATTGAGAAGCCACTGAAATTACTTAATTCACGTTCTATTCGCGATATTATCGAAATGAGCATTTATGGTGTGTGTTCTTATCTTGGCAGGAAAATGTCTATCCCATCAAAGAAAGTGCGACTCTTTTTTATTTACACCTCATTTTTGGCTTTGGGTTCCCCAATTATCATTTATCTGATACTTACCTTTATTTTGAATTTGCGATTTACAGTTAATAACAAGCGAATTCCTGTATGGGATATATAAGAAAAAAATCCTTGCAGTATGAAATGCAAGATATATCCTGGTATATCCAGAAACTGGAATCATTTTGTGCATTTCGGGAAAGATGTTCTAGTGAAATTGTAAGCAAATTGAAAGAACTGGGTGCAGATGATGACAAAATAGAAATCGTTTCAGTACATCTTCACGAAAATAACTTCTTTGATGATGCTCGGTTTGCGTATGCATTTGCCCGAGGTAAACACAGATTGAAGAAATGGGGTAAAGAAAAAATTATCCGGGAGTTAAAACACAGGCAGATAAATAATGACTTAATTCAGGAAGCTGTAAAGGGTATAGAAGTGGATGGCTACGATGATGTGCTTTATACGTTGCTCCAAAAAAAATCGGAAGCTCTGACACGCACAAACAAAGAAAACATCAAACAGAAATTAATTAATTTTGCATTTCAAAAAGGATATTCGTATTCGGATATTGAAAAAACTTTACAATTATTATTTTCCAATCAGAGAAATAAAAATCGATGACGGAGATGATTGTAGCTAATCACAAATCACCAGCAATTTAGGTTCATAGACATCCGTTGAATTTACAAGAAGTTGTATCAGCTCATTCCCGCTTTTTGCATAATACATCGAAAAATTGTCATAGCGCTCCTGAAATATTCCATCCGGAAAAACTTTATTCTTTATTTTTTCTATGCGGTTTAATTCCGTTTCGCTTTTTTGTTTTAAAGATTTCAATAATTTCTTTTCTAAAATATCGATGCTTTGTATCGCTTTCTGTTGTTCAGCCCCTACGCTGTTTTTCAATGTTGCATCTATTATTGCAATCTCATTTTCCAATTCGGTATAAATAGTTTTCAGCTTGTTTTTATAGACAGAAAAATCAACCAAATGTGCTGCGTTTTGCATGACAAATTCTTTTTTGAGTTCGTCTGCGGATTTAAAAAAATCTGCTAAAGTAAATCCTGCATTTTCCCATTTCTCAAGTTCATTTTTTGTAAGCAGCATTACGGAATTACGCAAAAATATTTGTGGAAACTGCACCTGATGATAATCAAAAACTGTTTTCAATTGCATCCAGTAGCCAAGCTCACCCGCGCCACCGATGTACGCGATAGACGGCAATACTTTTTGCTGAAATAATGGTCGCAAAATTACATTGGGCGAGAAACGCTCAGGATGGTTTTCTATTTCTGCATGAAGCTGTTCTTTGGTAAATGAAATAGCCGTATTGTTAATCACATACAAATTGCTCTCCGTTTGAAAGATGATGCGCTCGCGGCTGTTTTTGGACAAATAAAATAAATTTATTTCTCTGGGATAAGCTTGTTGCTTATAGTTCTTTTCTTCTAATGCGGCTAATTGTTCGTTTACTAAAGAGTAGGCTGTTTGTTCCTCAATTTCATCAAGAAATACGGGTATCATTTGTCGCTTTAGTTCGCTGTCATTACCATCGATGCAAAGCAATCCGTATTTGCCAAATAAATTATTCAATAAAAAACGTGTTGCATCAGCAAGATTATTTTTTGCATACGCAGTATTGAATAGTTCAATTAAAAAATCAGCATCTGCTGAATTACCCAGTATATTCTGCAAATCTGTGATGAGCGGCAGCAAACTGTCCGTACTGTAATGCCCGGTGGCACCACCTTGTTTGTCTTGCCATTCCAGCTTTTTGCCGTAAACGTGAATGTGATTGATTTCTTCGAAATCGTGATCTTCGCTGCCCATCCAGTAAACAGGAACAAATGTATATTGCGGATATTTTGTTTGCAACAAACGACATGTTGAAATAGTACAGGCAATTTTTATCAAATAATACAAGGGTCCGGTGAAGATATTCAGCTGGTGTGCCGTAACAATACAAAATGTATTTTCATCTTGTAGTTTACTGCAATTCTTTTCAGCTTCTTCATTTATTTCTATGTCATGGTACTGCTTCCTGATGATGCTTGCTAATAACACACGATTGATGGGCTCTTTCTTTTTAGCCTGAATGATATTTTCTGTTTCAGTGATAACCGGCAGGTAAGAATAGAATGCTTTAGCCTCCTCATTTCCCGAAATATAATCTGAGATAAGTTTGGGTAAGAGATTAATTTCTGAATAGTTTATTTCTTCAAAGATTTCCATTTGCTAATCACTATGTTAATTAAAAATCCAGCAACTTTAAAAAATTAGTTGACCAACTCACCATACAAATCAAAATCTGTGGCATCCGTAATTTTTACATTACAAAAATCACCAATTCTGCAATAATATTTTGCTGCATCTAATAAAACTTCATTGTCCACTTCGGGTGAATCATATTCTGTTCGTCCGATATAATAACCACTTTCTTTTCTGTCGATAATTACTTTAAAAGTCATACCGATTTTTTCATCATTTTTTGCCATTGAAATTTCCTGTTGAATCTGCATCAATTTTGCTGCTCTTTCTTCTTTTAAATCTTGTGGAACATCATCAATCAATTGATAAGCCGCAGTGCCTTCCTCGTGTGAATATTGAAACACACCCAATCTTTCAAATTGCATTTCTTTTACAAAATTGCATAGATCTTCAAAGTCTTTTTCCGTTTCGCCGGGGAAGCCCACCAGCATCGTGGTGCGGATAGCAATATCTGGATGGATGGTTCTTATTTTTTGTATCAATTCGCGGGTTTCTTTTTGGGTAATCTGGCGCTGCATTTGCTTTAGAATATGGTCATTGGCATGTTGTAATGGTAAATCAAGGTAGTTGCAGACTTTATCACAAGCTTTCATCGCCTCAATAATATCTAAAGGAAATTTGGATGGATAAGCATAATGCAAACGAATCCACTCGATGCCTTCGATCTCGTTTAGTGCATATAACAAATCAGCTAAAGCTCTTTTTTTATAAATATCCAGCCCGTAATAAGTAAGTTCTTGCGCGATGAGCATAATTTCTTTTACTCCTTTCTGGGCTAAAGATGTGGCTTCTTCTACAATAGCATCTATCGTTTTAGATACATGCTGACCACGCATTAATGGAATGGCACAAAACGTACAAGTGCGGTTGCAGCCTTCTGCAATTTTGATATATGCATAATGCTTAGGTGTTGTCAAAAAACGCTCACCAACTAATTCGGCTTTATAGTCTGCTTTAAATTTCTTTAAGATTGCCGGCAATTCATTCGTTCCAAAAAATGCATCTACCTGCGGTATTTCTTTTTCCAAATCGCCACGATAGCGTTGTGATAAACATCCTGTAACATATAACTTGTCAATCTTGCCTTTTTCTTTGGCTTCGGCATATTGCAATATCGTATTGATAGATTCCTCTTTAGCACGATCTATAAATCCGCATGTATTGATAATGATGATATTGGCTTTCTTTGCCGACTGATGTTCGGTATCAATATTGTTGTGTTTCAGTTGTGATACTAAAACTTCTGAGTCCACCAGATTTTTTGAACACCCGAGAGTTATTACATTTACTTTGTCTTTTTTAAGTGTTTTTGTTTTCATTTTTTGGAGATTGGTGGTTGGTCATTGGATATTAGAGATTGGTTATTAGTTATTGGTTATTATTATTAGTTATTAGAAATTAGTCATTGGTAAATAGGTAAATTTTCTGATTTTTTTATTTAAGCTCTCATTTTGGCTCTTGATTCTTGATTCTTTATGCTTCTTACAAGTTAAAATCTGTTGAGCCAATTTACAACATCTTTACCATCTGCTATACTCCACGAGTGTGGATGACGGATGTTGAGTAGTTTTCGTTTTCCTTTATTTTGCGTAATCACTAAACTTGCATTTTTATT
>CAYVGM010000092.1:3003-4267 GCA_964451125.1 uncultured Chitinophagales bacterium | reverse complement strand
AGCCACTCCGGAATCATTTCATCTAAGTATTGTTGTGCAGGCTGATCGATATAAAATGAAGTATTGCCATCTGTATTGGAAATAATCAAAGTTAGTATCCCTGCACTTGCAGCATATTCCGGAATATTAGTTTCGCGTTCTGCCAGTTGCGGAGATTCGCCAAAGCCGGGCAGCAAAATCAACAAGGCTTTCGGTGCTTGGTTTGGCCGGTAAACTACAGCATAATCTTTAGTACTGTCTTCCGTATTAAAATACTCTACAGTACGAAAGTAGGCAGCTTGTTTCTTGTTCGTTTTCGATTGTGAAAACGAGATAAAAACAAACCCAATCAAGTATATTATGAAAAGATACCCACGCATATAGAATGTGGTAAAAGTAATAAAAAACAAAGAGAGATACAGTATCAAGGGATTGCTAAAGCCAAGTTGCTAAATGCTTATAATTAATATATTAATCTCTTTTGTGGTTTGATTTGTAATTTTTACCACATAGAGGCTTAGATTTTTTAGGATTAATAACTCTTACTATACATAAAATTAGGGTAAGAATAGAAAAATATAGGAATCGCCAAAGGCGATACTCTATTTTTGCTTGACTGTCTAAACAGATTTGCAATACGCTACAATTTATGATAAAAAATGCTATGTTTCTATGTGGTTTAAACTGAACAGTGGGTTATATGATTCAATCTATCTGTTTAGCATCATTCCGAAATAGACGGCTAAGATCCCGGACAGGAAGGTTGCGAAGCTGTATATTAAGAAAGTGCTGAAATAGCCATCCTGCAAGAGTTTCACATTTTCGTAAGCAAAGGTTGAAAATGTAGTGAACCCACCACAAAACCCGGTGGCTAAAAAGATGCGCCATTCCGGTGAGAGAGTACTTTGTTTTATGCCCAATCCGAAAATCAGACCAATAATAAAACAACCTAAAATATTTGCAACAAAAGTACCGTAAGGAAAGGAGGATGGAATGTATTTTGAAATATAAACAGAAATTAGATAGCGGCAAATACTGCCTGCAAATCCGCCTAAGCCTACCAGTAAAATTGCTTTTTTCATATTTTACAACATTATTTTTGCTATCATCGATACTCGATAGCCAACTGATCTCACACTCCCAAAAACAAACTAAGCACCCAAAGCAGCTATAGCCTACGCCCTATGAAATGACCATGATCAGAAACGATGATCACGATATGAGTGAACACCAACGACGGTATGGATATTCTCGGCGGTGCCGGAATTTCCATGGGATCTCGCAA
>CAYVGM010000092.1:0-2993 GCA_964451125.1 uncultured Chitinophagales bacterium | reverse complement strand
ACCGCACTTTTCCATTTTTATCCACTAAATAGGTAGTCGGAAAACGACGAATGCCAATAGATTTCAAACTTTTATCTGATTTTAAAAAGGTGAGATCTGTCGTTTGTAAGTGGTTTTTCATCTCATCAACTTTAGCCCATTCTTCATCACTGACAAAAAGGATTTGCAACTTGTCTCCATATTGTTGATGCAGTTGCAACAAGTCCTTTTGTTCTGCCCTGCAATCACCGCACCACGTTTGATAGAATGAGATGATACTGACTTTATTTTGCAATGCTTGCTTTTCGAAAATTGTACCATTTTCAAAAGTTAGGGTGGTTTTATCTAAGGGCATCTTTGGAGTGTTGAATAATATTTGTCGCAACGTAATAGAGCTGAAAATAATTATAAAAATGAGGGCAACTTTTTTCTTATCCATGATAAATAGTTTTTATTAATGCTTCTGCGTTCGACTGATTATTGTACAACGAAAGTAATTTGTTTTTTCTTTTTTCTATAATTTCTGTTGTAAACTCTTGCTGCATAAGTTGGTTGATTACTGAGTTGAGATCTTCTGTTTCGCAAGAGATTGCTAAATCTGATAGATTGCTACCGGTTAATGCTGCCTCGTTGGCAATTACAAAGCGCGCCTGAAACAGAGAATTGATCAGCTTTAATTTTACACCGCTTGGATTGCGGGCAAATGCCAGACATGCCTGTGCATTTTTTACCAGCAGAGCCAGCTCATCTTGATTCGGGTTGGCAACTAAGGTAATATGTGCATACTTGGCTATGCAATTGCGCAATGCTTCATCAGGATTTTTTCCGGCTATAATTATTTTGTATTCGCTGGATTTTAATTGATGCTCTATCAATTCAATGACATACGCATAATTATCGGTGAGTGACAGATTGCCGTGATAAAGGATATAATCGCCTTTGCCGTGAATTGCAGTAACGGTAGTATTTTCATGAAATACAGCCTCAAAGGAGATTGATTTTTCAGGAAACATCGTTTGATAATATTCCAAATCAGTTTGAGATAAACAAGATAAAAAGTCGGCATTAGCTAAAACAGAATCGTATTTTTTTAGTTTTTTGTATTCCGTGAAATAATAAATTTTTTCTTTGAGAGAAACGGCATCTGCCAATAATACCCGATAATAAATCCATTCGATATTATGAAGGCGCACTGCTTTTTTTCTGTCTTTTAAAGCAGGATGATTAATAAAACCAGTTGTATGTGTGGCATCAAATAAAATGGGATAATTGTCTTTACATAAATTTTGCAGTAACTCATCCTGCATTCTGCTTTTAACTATAAACGGGATTTTAGATAAGGCATCCGTTAGTTTTCTTTCTCTTTTATAGTAATATACCTTTTCGCAAACTGCTTCAAGGGCATTTTGCGGAGTACGATTATTATATTCAAAACAATGCAGATGAATTTTGATGCCTAATTGTGCTAAAGTTTTAATCTTATACCACTCTTCGATAGCCCCGCCATAATCGGCAGGAAATGGAATATCAAAACATACGATATGCAGATGTCTGGCAGAATTCAAGATATGGATGTATACAAGTTTAGTAATTTTATTTCTTCATTTTCCCAACATAAATCTTTTGCAGCACGAACACAATTTGACTGAATTTGTTTGTAGAAATCTTGGTTTTCTTTTAAGGATAAAATAGCCGTTGACAAAGTAGTTGCATCCATGTCATTTACTAAAACTCCAATAGCATATTCATCATTGATTTTTTTGTATTCGGGAAATGAAATTAATACTTGTGGTATGCCCGACTGGATATAATCAAATGTTTTATTGCCCAGTGAATAATAATAACTCAAGCCCCTATTTTCTAAAATATTGACACCTGTAAAAGCTTCTTTGGTTAATTGCTTAAGTTGGTGCGGTTTGAGTTTGCCGGTGAATTTAATTTTATCTTGTAGTTGTTCGGCACGCACATAATTTTGCATATCCTCCAAAATATCACCATCGCCTGCGACATAAAATTTAAAATCGGGTAGCAATTTCATGGCAGCTATCATTTCTTTTATTCCTCTGCCTACATTCACGGCACCCTGATATAAGATGATGCTGGAGTTGGCTGCGTTTGTATTTTCCTGAAAAGTATAATAAGGCAAATTGCGAATAACCTCAAATTGTAATTGATAATGCTGCTGAAACAATTGAGAAATGGAATCACAAACGGTATATTGTTTGTCTGTATGTGGTACGAATACTTTTTCTATAAACTGCCATATTCTTTTTATTCCTTTTCGATTAACCAACTCCGGACTTTCGGGAAAATATTCATGCGCATCATACACTATTTTCTTCTGTTTGACTTTTCCGGCAATTACTGTAGCAGGCAAGGTGTCTAAATCACATCCGCATACAATATCAAACCGAAACCTTAGCAAATAAAAAAGCAAGCGGAAATTAAATTCAGCATAAAACAAAAATCCTTTATTGAAAAAACATTTCAATCTCGTTTGTAAATAAGGTTTTGTATCTACAGCAGGAGAACCCGGTAATAATCTTCCAATCAATTCTACGGCATACTCTTTTTGCAATGATTCGCAAATGCGTTGCATGCGTTGGTCGAAAACCAAATCATTTGTTACCGTGAGTATGATTCTTTTTTTCAAACCGCTTTTATTTCATTTTGTTCATTCATCATCAACATGCGCTCATCCAGCATAAAACGGATTACTTTCTTGTATTGCTCTTTTTTGTAGAAAGCATTTTCAGGAATTATTTTTTCTAATGGTATAAAATTATTTTTAGTCTTACCTAAAATATCTGATTTAATACTTTCAAAATTTTTATCGGCATCCAATTTGTTTTTTTGCTCCAAACATACATCACATTTGCCACATGGTGGCACCTCTTTTTCATCGAAATAGGCACACACTACCACTTGCCGACAAACTTTATCTTGTTCCGTGTAGTTTAACATCGCTTTTAATTGTACTTCCTGTACTTCTTTGCGTAATTGAATAAACCGCG
>CAYVGM010000091.1:5379-9910 GCA_964451125.1 uncultured Chitinophagales bacterium | reverse complement strand
TATAAATTTATAGAATTATAAATTCTTTTTAGCACATTCTCTTCATGTTGCCAGCAATACTCTTTCGATGCAGCCAGACAATTTTCTCTCCATACTTTTCTTTTATCTAAATCGCTTAACATTAAATTGATCTTATCTGCAATATGTTGCGGGTCATGGCTGTCTAGCAAAACGCCAATATTAAACACAGAAAATATTTTTTTTATTTCATCAAGCGGTGAAGCGAGCACAGGAACGCCTGCATGAACATAATCGAAAAGCTTATTGGGAAGTGTGAAACGATAATTAAGATTGGTGTCTTTTTCTAATGAAATGCCTATATCGGCATGAAGGGTATACTGTTTTAACATTTCAAATGGCACTCTATTGAAAAAAATAACTTTTTCATTCAATTTGAGTTGAGCAATTTTTGCTTTCAATTCATTTAAAATATCTCCATCACCAATAATAAGCAGTACCGCGTTATTTACAAATTGCATGGCTTCAATGACTTCCGGCAAACCTCTGTCTATATTTACAGCTCCTTGATAAAGAATTATTTTTTTATCCTTCGGCAACAATAAATCTGTTTTTGATCTAGTGATGATGGCCTCATCAACCTTTACCGGAAAATTCCTGATCACGGCAGGCTTGATTTTATAAGCTGTAAAATAAGCATTGGCTATAGAATCGTTCACAGTGTAAACAAATTGGAGTTTAGGGAAAATCCATTGTTCTATCGCTCTCCAAATTGACTGTGTGAATTTTCTTAAAACAAGCTCCGGCACTTCGGTAAAGTATTCATGACTATCATAAACCAATTTTCTACCAGTAAGTTTAGATATTATGTAATTTCCACAAAGGGTATCTAAATCATTTGCCACCAAAATATCTGCCCTATGAAAAAGCAAAAAAAAGAACAACCTGATATTATACTCCATATAGAACAAAGGTCCTTTATCAAATAAAAGATTCATGCGCTTCACACAATAGCTACGTTTTTCAAGAGCAGGGCTTTTTCGTCTCAAACGCCCGACCAACAAGACATCATATCCCCATTTTTGTAAGGAAGTACAAACCTTATGTACCCGCTGATCGGAAACAAGATCATTCGTAACTGATAGAATTACTTTTTTATTCATTGCTTCAAGCGAAAGTAGTAATTACAATCGTTTACATTTGTGTATGCTTGGAGTAATTTTAGCAGCAGCCTATTCAATTCTTTTCATCTTTCTTATTAAAAGAATGAGCTTCTTTTCTATTAATGGAATTGAAAGGAAGTGGTTAGTGGGTGTGTTTATTTTAAAACTACTTGCCGGAACAGGTCTTTGGTTCATCTACTCCTATTACTACCCTAAACGTACCGTTGCAGATATCTTTAAATATTTCGATGATGGGCTCATCATGTATAACACACTCTATACAAAACCCATGGATTTTTTAAAAATGCTTTTCGGTGTTAATGATGATGCTTTTATAATCACCTACTACTCCGCCATGAAGTTTTGGCTTTTACAATACGATACCGGTTTATACAATGAAAACACCACGCTCATACGATTCAATGCTTTATGCGATATTTTTTCATTTGGCAATTATCACGTACATACGGTTTTCATTTGCTTTTTATCATTAACAGGGCTTACAGGTATTTATAAATCTTTCAGCCCCTATTTGCCGGATAAAAGAATAGGCTTGTTTATAATTGTGTTCTTGGTTCCTTCCATCCTATTTTGGAGTTCTGCTGTTTTAAAAGAAGGTCTTGTATTTTTTGCTTTAGGCATGTGCCTTTTTTATTATTTCAAATTAGTTAAAAATAAATTCTCATCGGCCGTATTAGTGGGGTTCATTTTCTTCTTTTTCCTATTATCCATTTCAAAATTATATGTGTCATTAGTAATTACACCTGCATTCATAACACATGCAATTATTACAAAGACAAATTACAGATGGCCGGAATTGAAATACATACTTGTTTTTTCTATTCTATTTGTATTGGCATACAATGTACCTAACTACCATTTACCTTCTATGATTGCAGATAAAAAAAGTCAGGCTATAAGCCTTGCACGAGGAGGAAGTTATATCTGCAACACAATAGTCAATAAATATGTTTTGATTGACTCCAAATACGAAAACAGGATTACGTATTTAAAAGGTTATCCCGATTATTGTAAAATTGTTCCCGGGGTTTCATATTACTATTGGCAAAAGGAAAGCCCAGATAAAAGAACTTTTGTAGAAAACTCGAAAGATACACTTACCTACTATGTTTTTTTTGATCACCCTCCGGCAGGCAGTTATATAAATATCCCTGATTTAAATGGCACTTATTTAAGTATGATAAAAAACGCTCCCGTTGCATTTATAAATACAGCTTTTCGTCCTACTATTTTTGAAGCGAATAGCTTTCTTATGTTTATTTCTGCCATTGAAAACCTGATCATTATTGCATTCATGCTCATTTGTATCTTCTTTGCGTCAAGAAAAATAGAGCACAAACACCTCATTTACTTTTGTCTTTGCGGCACAGTCTTACTTTTTGTACTGATTGGACTTACTACGCCTATTTTAGGATCGGTTGTTCGGTATAGAACACCTATGCTCCCCTTCCTTTTAATCCCTTTTTTGTTAATTATCGATAAAGAAAGATTGATAAAGGCATTGCCTTTTACTCGAAAAATGCTCGGGTAGAAATTTTTCTACATTTGCCACTCTACAGCAAGAAATAACTACTATAATATCTCATGAAATCCTCCTCTGTTTTTAGAAAAAAAACTATTTCACAAATACGTCAGCAGTCAGAACAAGGAGATCACCCTCCTCTTGCCAAGCATTTAGGTGCCCGCGATCTTACCGCTTTAGGTATTGCCGCTATTATTGGTGCCGGGATTTTTTCTACCATAGGTACTGCAAGTGCCGATGGAGGACCAGGGGTAGTATTCCTTTTTATTTTTACCGCCCTAGCTTGTGGATTTGCAGCGTTTGCCTATGCAGAATTTGCCTCCATGGTACCTGTTGCCGGTAGTGCATATACCTATTCATATGTTGCTTTTGGGGAAATCGTAGCATGGATCATCGGCTGGGCATTGATCATGGAATATTCCGTAGGTAATGCAACTGTAGCTATTTCATGGTCCGATTACTTTACCGGCCTAATGGGCTCTATGGGGGTTAATATCCCCGAATGGGCAAGCATTGATTATGTTTCTGCTTCACGCGGATTTGAAAAAGCAAGTATTGCCTTAGCAAATGGTCAATCATTATCAGACTTGGATACTTTCACTCAAACCGGATACAGTGCCTGGATAAACTGTCCCATGATAGGTAGTTTTCATTTGATATTGGATATACCCGCTGTAGTAATTATTCTACTGATCAGCCGATTGGTATACGTTGGAATAAAAGAATCACGAAATGCCAGCAACGCCATGGTAGTAATAAAATTAGCAGTTATCCTATTAGTGATTGCTGTGGGCATCTTCCATGTTGACACTAGCAATTGGAATCCTTTTATGCCTAATGGGATGGGAGGTGTACTCAAGGGCGTGTCTGCCGTATTTTTTGCTTACATCGGTTTCGATGCAATTTCAACTACTGCCGAAGAATGCAAAGATCCTGAACGCGATTTACCTAAAGGAATCATGTGGGCCATTATCATCTGTACATTTTTATACATAATCATTGCACTTGTACTTACCGGCATGGTAAAATACGACCAGCTACGTGTAGGAGACCCTCTTGCATTTGCGTTTGATAAAATAAACCTCAAGTGGTTTTCAGGTATCATTGCCGTGAGTGCCGTAATTGCCATGACCAGTGTTTTGTTGGTCTTCCAAATCGGTCAACCACGAATCTGGATGAGCATGAGCCGAGATGGTTTACTTCCTAAAAAATTCTCAACTATTCATAAAAAATATCAAACTCCTTCTTTTGCAACTATCATTACGGCGGTTGCAGTAGCTGTACCTGCTATTTTTATTCCAAGTGATGAAGTATTAAACCTATGTTCCATGGGAACTTTATTTGCATTTATTTTGGTTTGTGCAGGAGTGTTAAAACTGCAAAACAGTCCCGATAGGCCAAAGGGGAAGTTCAGAACCCCATACCTCAATGGAAAATGGATAGTCCCTGCATTAATGATACTCTCATGCCTGCTTTTATTTTTATACGGACAAGAATGGCTAAGTAGTTTTTTAAACTGGGAAAGCTGGAATACTGATAAGGACAAAATACCTATGTACTTGTTCCTATTAGTATGTTTATATATAGCGGTTATTTCATTTCTCAAAAATCTATCACTAATACCAGTGCTCGGTTTAATTTTTTGTTTTTATATGATGGCACAAATACCTATGTCCAGCTGGATAGGATTCACCATATGGCTGGCAGTAGGTTTGGTGATTTATTTTTCTTTCGGAATTAAAAACAGTAAACTGGCAATACATAAAAAAGCATAATTTTTTCATCTTAAAAATATGATTACGCTTATTACAGGTGCAACATCAGGTATAGGAGAAGCCTGTGCCGAAATTTTTGCTAAGAACGGTTA
>CAYVGM010000091.1:0-5279 GCA_964451125.1 uncultured Chitinophagales bacterium | reverse complement strand
TTGGTGCGTTTTAAAGGTGATAAAGAACGCGCTAAAAAAACATATGAAAATGTTCAGCCGCTTACAGCTACTGATATTGCCGATGTGGTTTACTGGACAGCCTCCAGACCTGCACATGTAAATATTAACGATGTAGTAATTACACCCACAGCACAAGCCAATGCTTACGTGGTACATAGGAGTAATTGATTCTTTTCTATTTCGTGTTTCTTTTTCTTATGAGTACGTATGTAAAAGCACGTCCATTCATTTAAAAATTAGGCTCATTTTCAATTATATTTTGTGAAAAAATATTTCTAATCTTGTTGTTATGAAACAAACATTCCTCTCGGCTTTATTATTTGCCAGCGCTTTATATGGCTGCTCAACATTTAATGAAAAACAAAAAGCTGACCTGATTATTTGCAATGCAATAGTTTATACGATTGATTCCACTTTCGCTACTGCTGAAAGTTTTGCTGTTAAAGATGGAAAAATACTTGCGGTAGGAAAGCAGGAAGATATATTTTCAGCCTACGAAGGCGAAAAATTAGATTTACAAGGCAAAGCCGTTTATCCCGGCCTTATTGATGCTCATTGTCATTTTCTAGGTTATGGAAAAGGATTGACCCAAGCAGATTTAATAGATACAAAATCTTTTGATGAAGTAATACAACGAGTAGTTGAATACGCTAAGATTAAAAAAGGAGAATGGATTATTGGAAGAGGCTGGGATCAAAATGACTGGATAGTAAAAGACTTTCCCACAAAAGAAAAATTAGATTCCCTCTTCCCAACCACACCGGTTTTCTTAAAACGGGTAGATGGCCATGCTGCATTAGTAAATTCAGAAGCGCTTAAAAGAGCAGGTATTAACGAAAAAACAAAATTAAACGGAGGATTAATAGAAGTTAAGAATAACAAACCCACAGGGATTTTAGTAGACAACGCGGTTGACTTAGTTGCTAATGTAATTCCACCAGCTAATAAAGAAGAAATACAATCCGCATTATTAGCTGCACAAGCCAATTGTTTCGCCGCAGGACTCACCACAGTTGACGATGCCGGTTTAGAAAAACAAGTCGTTGATATCATCGATGAGATGCAAAAAAAAGGTGAGCTTAAAATGCGCATTTATGCTATGCTTACCGATAATCGAGAGAACCTTAACTATTATTTAGAACACGGCAAATATAAATCTGATCGGCTAAATATTTGTTCATTTAAATTTTATGCCGATGGTGCCTTAGGCTCACGTGGTGCTTGCCTGCTCCACCCCTATTCTGACAAACCAAAAGAACAGGGATTCCTTCTCAACAAACCGGAATATTTTATAGAAAAGTCTAAACAACTTTTTGAGAAAGGGTTTCAGATGAACACCCACTGCATAGGCGACTCTTCCGACAGATTTATATTAGACACTTATGGTGCTGTATTAAAGGAGAAAAACAACAAACGCTGGCGCATCGAACATGCACAAGTAGTAGATAAAGCCGATATCCATAAATTTCATCAGTACTCAATTATCCCTTCTGTTCAATCCACCCATGCTACGTCCGATATGTATTGGGCTAAAGACAGGTTGGGAGAAGAACGAATACGTAATGCCTATGTCTATAAAGATCTGTTAGAACAAGCGGGGACGATTGCCTTAGGTACAGATTTTCCTGTAGAAAATATTAATCCTCTTTATACGTTCTATGCAGCTGTGGCAAGAAAAGATTTAAAAGGATTCCCGGAACAGGGTTTTCAACCGGAAAATGCATTAACAAGAGAAGAAGCATTGAAGGGAATGACAATTTGGGCGGCCTATTCTAATTTTGAAGAAACAGAAAAAGGAAGCATTGAAACAGGCAAATGGGCTGATTTCATTATAACTGATAAGGACATCATGAAAGTTGATATAAATGAAGTACCCAACGTAAAAATATTGGCGACCTATTTAAATGGAGAAAAAGTATATTAAAAGTAATTTATAACTATTTCATATAATGCTTCGTACACATTCAAAAAATAAGATTATGAAAAAATTATTCTTCTTCATCCCCGCTATTATCTTAATGGCATCTTTCACCAACTCTAAAACAACAACAGACTACCCTTTCGAAAAATGGGATGCTACAACGTTAGAAAAAGCTAACTCAGCAAAAAATGCCAACGGCTACACTGAGGAAGAGAAAAAAGTGGTTTTTTATATGAACTTAGTTCGCCTTAATCCTGAACTCTTTTCTAAAACCTATTTCCAAAAATTTATGGATTCTACCAAAACAAAAGAAACCAGTTTCACGCGTTCTCTCAAAAATGACTTAATAGCAAAGTATAAGCCTATGAGTATTTTAACCGTTCAGCAAGACCTTACTGACGAAGCGGTGGAACATGCCAAAGACAGCGGAAAAAAAGGCAACCTCGGCCATTTCACTTCCGATGGGAAAAGCTACGACTTTAGAATGAAAAAATTTAAAGGAACTTACAATCTCTTAGCAGAAAATTGTGATTATGGAAATGACAAAGCATTAGCCATTGTAATGCATTTACTTATTGATGAAGGGCAAGCCACGATTGAGCATCGTAAAAATATTTTGGAAAAAAAGCATCAGTTTACAGGAGTATCTATACAACCGCATAAAAAAGAGAAGTACACCTGTGTGGTTGAGTTTGCTGCAACCAAGTAAAAATATCCCTTCGCGACATTCTATAAGTGATCGAACAACTTATGTCGTAGAATAAATAGCACTAAACCTGTCTTAGATTTTATATCAAATTTGTTAAATACAGATTCTCTATAACCATCAACTGTACGGTGCTGTACATTCATCTGATCGGCAATTTGTTCATAGGTATATTCTTTTTCGTGGCAAACTAATTTCAAAAACTCTTTTTCTCTCGCAGTAAGTTGTTCTAAAATTCTTTCTTGCTCTGTTTTTTTACCGGCGCCCGCATTTGTTCTCAAAGAATAGGTTAAAAATTCATTATGAAAATATCCATTACGAAAAACCTCATCCAATGCCTTTTTCATTGTATCAGCAGAGCAATTTTTAGGAAGATAACCACGAACTCCCAGACGAAAGAGCTTAATAACAGTATTACTGTCTTCATTAAGAGAAAGCACAAGTACAGGCACTTGAACCTGTTTAGCATTCAGTTGTTCCATCACCTCGTCGCCATTCATACCGGGCATATTTATATCCATAACAATTAATTCTGCCTGCGGATTTAGCGGAATAGCATCTAATAAAGTTTGGCCATTATCAAACTGATGTGAAATCGTATATGGCCCTAATTTTTCAATAAGGACTTTTAATCCGTTACGAATAACAACATGATCATCAACAAGTACTATATTTTTTTTATTTTCCATGATATTTATTAGCTCAATATGTTTTCAAAATTGAGATTTTTTTTTAAACGTATGGAATACCCCTTCCCCGGCAAGGATTCCATGTTACAAGTCAGTCCGGCTAATTTGGCCCTCTTAATAATATTTCTAAGTCCGGAAGCTTTATCAGATAACAACATAGTTGCAAGATCAAATCCTTTACCATCATCTTTTACCTGTAGTTCAAAGTTATCATTACTATTGTCAATCATTACATAAAGGTTTTTGGCAAATGAATGTCGTAAAGAATTTTGAACGAGCTCCTGAAAAATCCTAAATACCATAAGCTCCTGTTGTTTATCAAGATTAGATTTACCGGAGGCTCCCTGTAAATGAAGTTGAAACTTACGCAACCCTTGTAAACGCTCTGCCTCTAATTGGATAGCTGCAAGTAAACCAATGTGACCAATGTAGTCATTATTAAGTGTACGACTCAGCATGCGTAATTGCTGGGTGACATCAGCCAGATATATCTCGATGGGTTTAAATCCTTCTGCCAAGTTAGGGTGATCTATTTTTTGATTTTCAATCTGAATATGCATTGCCGTAAGCAATTGTCCTACGTTATCATGCAATTCTTGAGCAACTTGTTCCATAACTTGTTCGCTTACTTCAGTCTCAACTTGTCTTAGCTCAGATTCGAAATCGAGTTTGGTTTTCGCTAAAAGCATTTGTTGTTTTACTCTTTGTTTTCCTAAAACAATGAACACCAGTAAAATAATTGCTATCAAAAGCAATATTAGTAAGGTAGAACAGATAATAGCAAAAACAATATCCTTTTCTATCATATAGTTTTTGGGTTCTTGTTAACATAAGCCGTATAAGTACCCTTTCCGACTAAAAAGAAAGCCAATGCAATAAAAGAATAACGCACATGAGCTAATAGAACTATGATGTACTGAAACAATTTACGATTTAAAATAGGATCTATTTTCTGGAAATAAAACAAGGTTGATATATATGGAATACTGCAAGCAAAGTAAAGTATCAAACCCAGACAAGCAAACGTAAGTGGCAAAGAAAACCTACGGTTAAACTGAATATATAATATGATTATATATAAAACACTAATGCATATCCCCTCTGCAATAGCAGCATGATAAACAAATTTGTTTATGCCCGTTATAAAAATTAAATCTAATAGATAAATCACAACAAAAAGACTGTATATCAACAACAACAGATATTTACTTTTTGTGGAGTCAAAATAAATCTGCGCAGCGGCAAATAATAGTGCTGTTTCCATAGGAACAAAAATATTAAGCACCCAACTGTTATTCGGCATAAAGGGTATAGAAAGGCAATCAATAAGTAAGTAGATAAGAACCTGGAAAAACAATAAACGATAAAACTTTATAAGGTGTTTATACACTGCTAAACCTACAATAAGCGCTGCTATTGCAGTAGAAAGTGGCAATAGCTTATTTATTATATCCATTCTTTCAACATAAAAGAAATAATGATACAGAAATTATATTGACAACAGGCAACCAGGTAGTAGTTATTATTGTAGCTTACGAACTACTGCTTCATTAGGAGGACAAAGGTTTGCTAGGTTTTCATAACCTCCATTTTGCCCACCACTAGGTGCAGCCATCCTAACATCCTGGGAACTTTGTACTGTCATAGACTTTAAAAGCAAGGTGTGCTTAACAGGCATGTCAAGACTTCTCTCTTTTCGAATAGAATTAAAAAGTGCTATATGTGTTCCATTTGGGTTATTAGCAATCAATTTTTTTATTTGTTGACATGGAAAGATAACCGCTTCAACATCTATACTTGGTATAAATCGTGAATGATTGTTTTCTGCATCAGAACGACGTACACGTATCATTTCCTTATGGTTATTCAAAATAGGTTTTACTCCTGCTTGATAGTTTTTAGAAACAAAGGTGTTATTACTTGAATCATAAGCATACCACTC
>CAYVGM010000090.1:8864-9925 GCA_964451125.1 uncultured Chitinophagales bacterium | reverse complement strand
CCATACTCTGTATTTTTCGCTTTATTAGCTTTTTTTGTCAAATGTTATATTTTCATAAAAAAAATTTTTACTTTGGCAGTATTGAATATGAACAGATTATACAGGAATATAAAGTGTATTGTACTGACATCTGTACTCTGTTTAGTGTTCGTTAAAAATGTGGCTGCATTAGGCGAAGTTAAAATTGCAGGGGCTCGACAATCCGGCATGGGATTTAGTTCTATTGGCTTAGTAAGTGTTTATTCAGCATACAATAATCAGGCGGCAGGGGCATTTTTAGAACACCCCGGAGTAGGTTTGTACTATGCTCCTGTATTTATAGGAGAGGGAGTGAGCAATATTTCTGGAGTGGTGGCTGTTCCTGTGAAAAAAGCGGGAACTTTTGGTTTTTCTGTCAATTATTTCGGCTATAGTCTTTATAATGAAAAAAAATTCGGTATTTCATATGCCATCAAATTGGCAAAATATTTATCGATAGGCATGCAATTGGATTATTTGAATGCGAAAATTTCGGGTTATGGATCGAAAAATTACGCCACATTTGAGCTTGGATTTTTCAGTAAACCCATAGATGAACTGGCGATAGCATTGCATGTTTATAATCCGCTGAAATTATATGTAGATAAAAAAACGGGAGAAAAAATACCCAGCGTTCTGCGATTAGGGATTACCTATGAGGCCAGAAAGAAATTTTTCATCTCCACCCAAATTGATAAAGATTTTACACAAAAAGGGGTTGTGTTCAGAGGAGGAGTGGAATATACCTTAAAAGATTTAATCAGTTTCAGAGCCGGAGTAGCATCGTCGCCAGTAACAGGCAGTTTTGGTGTAGGTGTGTCCATAAGACAAGGAGTTACACTGGATGCTGCATTTTCATACATGAGTACATTAGGCTTTCAGCCTCATTTCGGGTTTATTTATGAACTGAAGAAAAAAAACAAAGTTGGCGGCACTACCACCAAAAAGAAATTGAAGAAGAAGTAATCGTTTATTGCATTTTTATAAGTGATTTTCCGAATTAAATGTGCAGTTTTTTTAAATCCACTTAGTGGCTACACCTT
>CAYVGM010000090.1:1324-8764 GCA_964451125.1 uncultured Chitinophagales bacterium | reverse complement strand
AAGCCACGTAGTGGCGACACATTTTTTATAATTTGAAAATTTGTTAAAGTAACCTTGCCTTATTGATAAATATTTTACCATACAACAATATTACTTTAATCGTAAACAAAATTTATTTGAAACTGTTGTCTATTTTGTCGTAATACTTTTTTCCCTTTTTTAAAATGAAATTCTCTTTCCTGTCTGTTCGCTTTTCTATGCGTTTGTAATAATAGCTTTTCTCATAAGCAAAGCGTTGCAGATACTGTTCGGAAATTGGTGCTTCTGCCAAAAATGGAATATCTCTGTCTTCGGGTTTATTCAGCAGTTGCAGACTTAAATGATGGCTTACTTGTTGCAGGGCATTCAAACTCCATTGCCCGAATACACAATGCCCACCTTCATAATCCTGCACCTGATATTCTTCATACGTAGTAATATACCCGTTGTAGGCATTGGAATAAGGACACAAGATGACATGCTCTATACCATTTGGAAACAAGGCATCTTCTACCGTTTTTCTCAAACGCCAGCTGGCTACGGTGGTTATCTCAAAAGGAATGGCTACGATGGCTACTGTACCTAATTTAAAAATTTGTACGGGCAAAATCTGAGGTGCCCAGGCGTGTTCACTCATTAAACCCAATCGAGAAAAATATTTTAAGTTGTAAATAATCGGGTCGGCAAAGCCCGGAACAAAAAACTTAGTAATATCAGCATTGCCGAACAGCCTTTTTTCTCCGGTTTCCAAGGCCAGATGTTTGTTGCCTTGTGCATGATAACGACGCGTGATTGTTTCCGCATCTTTATCACTGAGATTTTTAGCCTGATTGAGTTCTCTGCTTTTCAGTCGGTTTGAAATACCTCGGCTCACATTTCCTATCAGCGGATGCATACCGGGACCGTCCATTTTAGAACCTTCCAAAAAAGAAACCCCCATTACAGACGGTGAAGTAAGTCCGCCTTCTTGTCCGTTGTTAAATTTGGGTTCAATATCGATATGGCTAAAGTCAATATATTGCAAAACAGCATCTACTTCGTCATTCTTTACAGGTGTAGTAAAATCCTGAATTATTTCTCTGGCTTTTTCAAATTGCAACATGCCGTTGAATTTGGAGCTTTTCAAATCATCCGAATACACCCCTTCAAATTTGCCCCGCTGAAAAGATAATTTAGGATTATAGCGCACTCTTGCCGAAACATCACCACAAGCTCCCTGCGCAAAAGCCCCAATATAATTGGGATATTTTTTCTGCATCGTGCGCTCCAAATTGTCTGCAGCATATCCTTTATTGTCAGAGCATATTTTAGTATAAGTATTGGGCAAGTTGGTGGTATGTACCGCAAACCAATTAATAGAGCCGAGCAATCTTCCATCCTCGGCTACAAATTGCAAAAGTGTCATTTCTCTGTCAACGGCCAAATGGCGTTGAGAGAAAGAATATTTTTTAACTTCCGGATTTTGATTGTAAGAATTTACCGTGCGGTTGAAAGAAACGGGAGTATCATCTTCAAAAGAAGATTTACCGATAGAGATGCCGGCTTTTGTCTTGTTTTTATCGGCTTCTATCAAAGCTTCAGTGATGCCGTCAACAATCGTCTTGGTAATATGTGCTATATAACCGGGAACAGAAATATTATAAATAGCATGCGCAGAATATCCTGCCGGACTGCAATGTGTATGCTGTGCACAGAGCATTAAATTTTGGTCATTTATTTTTAAATAAGGAGCATGTTTTTGCAGATTTCTTACCACTTCCTGTTTTAAGTGTGGTGTAATGAAACACAATTCACAATTTACAATAGCCACTTTATGCTGATTGTCAAGATCTTCTATAATATAAGCACGAGCATACAACGGAGTTTCTACATCCAGAGCAACATGCGTATAAAGACCATAACCCAACATTCCCGAACCTCTTTCAAAAGCGGTAATATCAGCTTTACCTAATCCGATTAAAAACATTTTTGTAATTTTGTTACAAAATACGAAATACCTTACAAAATTAAAATGATAGTAGTAAGATTAATGGGCGGTTTGGGCAATCAATTGTTTCAGTATGCATTAGGAAGACATTTGGCACATTTAAATAATGCCGAACTGTATTTTGATTTATCCTATTTGCAAAACCCTCCCGAAGGCAATACACCACGCGAATTTGAATTGGATAAATTTCAGATTGCTTATAAAATAGCAGATGAAAAATTGTTGGATCGATTTCACGGCAGTGATTTTGATTCTACTGAACTTTGGATTACCAAACTCGTTACGCTTGGCAAGTTTAAAAAATATAAGTTTAACGATTACGGCTTTAATGATGAAGTATTAAAACTAAGAGGCAATTATTTTGTGCGTGGTTTTTTTCAATCCGAAAAATATTTCAAAGATGTAGCGGATGCCATTCGTGAAGAATTGGTCTTGTTGCCGGAGTATCACGCTTGCGATGCCTCTTTGTGCAATGAAATCAAAGCCAATCCCAAATCCGTGTCGGTGCATATTCGCAGAGGAGATTATGTAAAAAATCTGGCTTCTATGGATGCACACGGCATTTGTTCTAAAGATTATTATGCCAAATCTATCAAATATATGCAGGAGCAAATTGGGGAAGATGCCCATTTTTATATATTTACTGATGACAGCGAATGGGTAAAAAAAGAAATGAACTGGAAAGCGGACGTTACGTTGCTGGATGACCAAAAAGCCATTTATGATTTTCATCTGATGAGTTTATGTAAGCATAATATAATTGCTAACAGTACATTTAGCTGGTGGAGTGCATGGCTGAATAAAAATCCGGAGAAAATGGTGATTATACCCAAGCAATGGACACCCATGCTGCAAACCGTGAAAATAGATTTAGCACCCAAAAACTGGTTGGTGAAATGATGCAAAGTAGAAAATCATATATTGAATCGGCTGAACTGCAAACGCAAGAGCGAGTATTGAAGTATTTTTATTCACCTACTGAAATGTTGACAATATTTGAAATTGGAGCTTGTGAAGGGGAAAACTCCGTACGTTATGCCAATTTTTTTCCTAATGCAGAAATATATGCTTTTGAGCCTTTGCCGGATAATATAGTATTAGTTAATAAAAATGTTAAAGAATATAATAAAAAAAATATAAAATTAATTACTTCTTGTCTTTCTGACAAAACCGGAGAAGTTTCTTTTTATGTATCAGAAGGAAATCCTGAAAACGTGGAGGTAGGTGATTGGAATTTTGGAAATAAAAGCAGTTCAATATTACCACCGGAAAAAACCTTAGAAGTACACGAGTGGTTGAAATTCAAGAAGGAGATAAAAGTTCCTACAGATACCTTGTCTAATTTCTGCATGCAAAATAAGATTGATTTTATAGATTTTATACACATGGATGTACAAGGGGCTGAATTAATGGTGCTACAAGGAGCTGGAAATTATATTGATAAAATTAGCATGATTTGGTTAGAAGTAGAGGCGGTAGAATTATACAAAGGTCAGCCGTTAAAAAATGATATTGAAGCCTTTTTGAAAGGAAATGGCTTTACGAAACTGGTTGATACGGTTTACACAGAAGCAGGCGATCAGTTTTGGATAAATACAACTTTTCTGAGAGGGAGAAATGTGCTGAAAACAGGCATTGTCAGGTTGTATTATTACTTTAAATTTAAGTATAAGAAAATTAGACGTAAACTTTCAAAATAAGTTACATTTTTTAATTTTTCTATTTAAAAATCCGTATTTTTATTAAAATTAATGGCAATGAATAAAATAACCTTAGTTATTTGTTTAAGTATATTAATAGGATTTACTTCCAAAATGACGGCACAAACAGCCTCATTTAATGCACCCGATACCGTATGCAGAGGACAAAATATTACGATTACAAATACCAGCACAGGACAAACCACAAATCTGTGGAATTTTTGTAAACAAGCTCCAACAGGCACAATATCTGGTACGAATTTAGGTAATACTTTTATGCCAATTCGCCCAACATTTTTAGATATTCAAAAAGAAGGAAGCAATTACATTGCTATGGTGGGTAATGACAATTTTGGTTCTCAGTTTTACAGATTAAATTTTGGCAACAGTCCATTAAATACCCCTGTTGCTACAAACCTAGGAACGTTTGGTGGAATTTTAGTACAAACGGATGGTGTAAAATTGATAAATGATAACGGAAATTGGTATTGTTTTGTATGTGCTAATAATAATTCGAATGGGAATCACCAGCTTGCAAGATTAGATTTTGGAAACAGTTTGCTGAATACACCTACACTTGTTAATTTTGGGAATTTAAATGGTGCCATTATTGATTTTCAGACTGATTTAGATATTCTCAAAACTTCAAATGGCTATGTTGGATTTATTGGCCTTAATAATGGACAATTACTTCGCATAAATATTGGAAGTAATATTACTAATACACCGATTGCACAAAACTTAGGTGCAATAGGTGGGCAAACACGAATAAGTGCATTTGGTCTTGTTTTTAGGAATAATAATTATTATTTGTTTATGCCTAATGATGGATGGCAAACAGGTAATTATTATATCAATAGATTAAACTTTGGAAATTCATTATTAAATACTCCCACATCTACAAATTTGGGAAATCCGGGCAATCTGTTAAACAGAGCCTATGATTTTTTACCATTTACGGATTGTGATAATTTTAAGGGATATGTACTAAGCCCTGGAAATAATTCAATAATTGAATATACATTTCCTAATGACATTTCTAGTACTTCAATTTCAGGTAACAATTTAGGAAATATAGGACAATTTAACTTTCCAGCCTCGTTTTCAAATGTAATATTTTTTAATAATGAAAAATACGTATTTTTAACAAATTCAGGAGATAATACCTTAAGCAGATTAAAATTATCAACTACCTGTAATACATTTGGTGTACCATCTTCTACTCTTACGAATCCTCCAGTTTTCCATATTGACAGTATTGGTAATTATAATGTATCTCTTACAATCAATGAAAATTTAAGCTCAGAGTCAAAAACTTGTAAATCAATAGTTGTTATTGACTCAATAAAAAAACCAGATGCCCGTAGCAATTCCTTATCTTGCTCTACCGATTCCATTCGTTTATCTATTGCAAATATTGAACAAGGGGTAACGTATGCCTGGACTGGTCCGAATGGTTTTACTTCTACCTCTGCTAATCCTGCCATAAAATATTTAGCAACCAATTCACAAAACGGAAATTATATTGTTACTGCCACCGGAAGATGCGGCACTAAAAAAGATACTGTTTCGCTGAATAATAACTGTGTTGCATGCACACCAAGTTTCACAGCACCGGATACAGTTTGCATCCGACAGAATGTAACGATTACTAACCAAACACTATGCGCTACATCGTATTACTGGAATTTTTGTTCGGGCAATTTAAACTTTACACCTTCGGCACTTAATGTTGGAAATACATCAGGAAATTTTAATGCCCCTTCCGGTATTGCCTTAGCTTTCGATGGGACAAATTATTACTCCTTTGTTACGAATCATTATACCAGAGAACTTATTAAGTTGAATTATGGCAATTCTTATTTAAATACTCCGACAAGTACTAACTTGGGTACATTCTCAAACGTAATTCAAAAATATGTAGAACGTATTCAAATTATTAAAGACAATGGCAACTGGTATGGTTTTATTGTTGGAGGACATGGGCCGGAAGATGTTTCAAGATTAGTTCGATTGGATTTTGGAAACAGCCTTAATAATATTCCTACTGCAACGAATCTCGGAAATATTGGTACGCTTTCATTCCCCACAGACATTTATATGTTTAAAGATGCCACTAATATTTGGCATGCATTGATTACAAATTTCGCACAATCCTCTCCATCACCCGGCGATAATACAATAACCAGACTTGATTTTACGACTGGAATTTCAACTGTTCCTGTTGGCGTAAACCTGGGTGGCTTTGGATTATTAAACAAACCACTCGGACTGCATGTTATTGCAGAAAATAATAATTATTATGTGTTTGTCATTAATCGAGATATAAATAAACTGGTTCGTTTAAATTTTGGCAATTCTCTATTGAATAATTCTCCTACTGCAACAGACTTAGGAAATCCAAGTAATTTGTTTTCATTTCCTCGAGATATTACTATGCTCAATGATTGTGGAAGCCTATATGGTTTTGTTACAAATGAAACAGGAAATGCTATTACCAGATTAAAATTTTCGGGGGGAGCTACGGGTACTATAACTGCTGACAATTTAGGAAATATCGGCAATCTTTCTTTTCCGGATGCAATTTCAGATGTGTTTAGGGTTAGTGATAATGTGTATGTTTTCATAAATAATGTCAATAATAACACCCAAACAAGACTTTCTTTTTCAAATTGCGCAAATGCTTCAATTCCATCAAGTTCATCCTCGACCCCACCTGTTTATACATATAACCAATCCGGTACGTATAATGTAAGTCTGACTATAGATGAAGGAACACCAACTCAAACGACGATTTGTAAATCAATTGTTGTAGTCGATTCTATACAAAAACCCGATGCTCGCATCAATACCATTTCTTGTTCTACCGATTCTATTAGATTATCCATTGCAAACATCGAACAAGGTGTAACGTATTCATGGACGGGACCGAATGGCTTTAGTTCTAGCCGACCTTATGTTTCAATTAAATTTACAGGCGCAAATCAGGCAGGCCAGTATATCGTAACTGCTACAGGTAGATGTGGTACTAAGAAGGATACGGTTTCATTTGTAGCGCCAACAGGTACAAGTGTTAACTTAGGAAGAGATACGAGTATATGCCAGGGTAGCAGTTTGACTTTAAATGCCACCACATCGGGTACTTCAGTAAGCTATACATGGAGTACCGGAGCTTCAACACCGACCATAACAGTAACACAAACCGGAACGTACTGGGTACGTGTTACTTCTGACGGTTGTACTTCCACTGATACTATTAGAATTACAGTAAATACTATTCCAAGTGCATTTAACCTGGGCAACGATACCACCTATTGCGGTAATTTCAGCAGAATACTGAGCACAGGCAATGCCACTACCACATGGAGTACCGGAGCAACCGGAGCATCTATTACAGTAACACAGCCGGGCAGATATATTGCAACCATCACTAATACATGCGGTTCAAGAAAAGACACGATAAATCTTTACCAAAATCCAGTTCCTGTAATCAATTTAGGCAGTGATACAACTTTCTGCTTAGGGATAGTCTTACACTAAATGCGACTACATCTGGTACAACGGTAACTTATCAATGGAGCACAGGAGCTTCAACTCCGACCATTAGTGTAACACAATCCGGTACATACTGGGTACGTGTAACTGCCGATGGCTGTAGTGCGACAGACAGCATAAATATTACCGTGATTACGATACCAAATGCCTTTAATTTAGGCAATGATACCACCTATTGCGGTAATTTCAGCAGAATACTGAGCACAGGCAATGCCACTA
>CAYVGM010000090.1:0-1224 GCA_964451125.1 uncultured Chitinophagales bacterium | reverse complement strand
CCACATGGAGTACCGGAGCAACCGGAGCATCTATTACAGTAACACAGCCGGGAACATATTATGCAGATATACTAAATAGTTGCGGTGGAAAATCAGATACGATAGAAATAACTCAAGATAATTTCCCTCAGCTGGAGCTAAAAGGCGATACGGTGATTTGCGACGGCAACAACGCGATATTAACTGCTATCAGTAACGCATCCCAGTTGATTTGGAACAATGGAGATACAACCAGGACCTTGCAAATTAATCAGCATGGAACCTATTGGGTGATAGCAAGTAATCAAAATTGCAGCACAGCAGATTCTATCTACATTGAAGATTGCGAAGGCGATTTGTGGGTGCCTACGGCATTTTCTCCAAATAATGATGGCATTAATGATAGTTTTGTTGTTTTTGGTAAGCACATATTGGAATATAAATTGGTCATATTTGATCGTTGGGGCGAATTGATGTTTGAGTCCAATGCAATCACCAATACATGGGATGGTAAATATAAAGGAGAAACCGTACAATTGGATACCTATGCCTGGATGATCATCTATAAAATAAAACTCGACGGCAAAGTACAAGATAAAATGAAAAAAGGCACGGTTACTGTTTTGCGTTAATAGTTGCTAAGGCAATTATGGTTTAGTATTTTTGTGCTAAATTGAAGTTTATGCCAAAAGTAAGTGTATTGATGCCAGCTTATAATTCTGGTAAGTATATTCAACAGTCAATACAAAGTATATTAGATCAAACTTTTCAAGATTTTGAACTTATTATCGTAAATGATGGTTCAACTGATAATACGCATGATGTAATCACATCATTCTCAGATGATAGAATTAGATATTATCAAAATGAAGGTAATAAATGTTTGATGTTTGTTAGAAATCGTTTAATTAGCTTAGTAAATACAGAATATATCGCATTTTTAGATAGTGACTATTACAACGATGTAAACAGACTAAAAATTGAATATGATATTTTAAAAAATAATAATGAATTAGGATTAGTTGCTTCAAGTGTATATTCATTGACCGAGGAAGGAGAGATAGATGCTAAAAAATGGTTATTCAATTTGAATCCTATTGAACTCAAAGTAAACATGTTATTTCTAAATCCAATCGTTACTTCAACAGTTCTATTCAGAAAAGAATTATTACCCGATATTAAATTTAGAGATGGCTATCCGCCATGTGAAGATTATGATTTATGGGTAAGGATGCTATTGAAGAA
>CAYVGM010000089.1:6984-9958 GCA_964451125.1 uncultured Chitinophagales bacterium | reverse complement strand
ATTCATGGATTCAATTATTGAATCATGTACAATGCTTTATGCAATGCATTGCCTTCGTACAATAAGGCAATAATTGCCCACACTAAGAACACTAAAGGAAAACCTAAAGAGAGCATCAACGCACGCTTTTCATATTTCAAGTGCATAAACTCTCCAATGATGTATGCGGCTTTCAATATGGAAAGTAAAGCATAAAATGTATTGAGTAAAAATCTGCCGATAAAATGAGGTAAGAAGCCATAATAATGTGCTAAAGCAACGGCTACTTCCAAAACGGTAATCACAGAAAGTACAATAGTAACCCGCCAAACTGCGGAAACATGTGATTTATATTCTTCGTCGGTTAAATGCTCTGCTGACATAGTATTTATTTTTATATGTTTTTTAATACAGTATTTTTTTACATAAGATAGAATGATAAGAATACGAATACCCAAACTAAATCTACAAAGTGCCAATATAAGCCTAATTTTTCTATCATTTCATAGTGTCCTCTGCGTTGAAACACACCTGCACCCGTAGCGAAGAATCCCCAAATATTCAAACATACGCCTGTGAATACGTGGAAACCGTGAAAACCTGTAATACCGAAAAACAAAGCACCAAATGCAACCGGACCACCTGTAGCTCTAAAGCCGTCCATTATTTGAAGTTTCTCACCATGAGATGTAAAAGTATTTCCTACTAAATCAATTACCCTTTGTCCGATACCGGCATCAAAGTGATTCTCTGCCAAATGAGTAATCCCATTTACATCAGGTATAAATGGATTGAAGAAAGGTCTCATACCCTCTCCTAATAAATGTGTCCACTCCCAAGCCTGACAACCTAAGAAAGCTGCACCACCTACGATACCCCAAAACATCCAGAACATTACTCCTTTTTGATTCATTCGGTGACCTTCTTGTACTGCACGGACTACAAATACCGAACTCATAATCAAGATAAAGGTCATGATAGATACAAAACCCATTGGTATTTGATGATGCCCCATAAAAGGCATAGCATTAAATACATGATTAGGATCAGGCCACCATTTATGCGATAAGCGCAAAGAGAAATAAGCTATCAAAAACGCTGAAAATGTAAATGCGTCTGATAATAAAAAATACCACATCATGGTTTTTCCATAGCTTATTCCCATGGGCGACTTTTCCCCACCTTCACCATTATCCGGTGGTGGTGCAGGTAAATGCTCGTCTACATGATGCTCTTGAACTTCCAGTACTTCTGACATAGAATGAATTTATTCGATTAATGATTAAAATTTAAGTATAAAAATATAAACAAATACAACCACAGCAAGCCCATAAAATGCCAATACATAGAAAGCAAATCAGTACGCAAGCTGTAGATACCTTTTTCTTTGTCCTCCAGTTCGATCAATATGGTTTTATCTGTCGTTTTAAGTTGTATTAATGAATGTATGGAGGCTATGAGTAAAAATATCAAACCACCACCCACATGTATAAAATGCATAAACGTAATGACATAAAAAAACGAGCCGGCAGGGTTAGGACTGAATGCTAAATAAACACCTTGATTATATAAAGCACCCCAACCCATTATTTGCAGTATGCAAAATAAAATGCCCAAACCTAAAGTAATCCAGAGTCCGGTTGCCATCAGTTTTTTATTGCCTTTTTTATTTGCAGTATGTGCAACATATAAAAATGCGCTACTCAGCAAAATAACAAATGTAGCTACATTAAAAATTTTGGGCATCATAAAGCTACTCCAATTTCCTGCTGCACCTTTGCGCACCACAAATGCGCTAGTAAATCCGGCAAAAATCATCATCACAGACAAGATAGCCAGCCACATCGTGAAACGTTGTGCACCCTGTACATTATTTTGCCGTTGATATGATGCTGTCATTCCCATTATAACTTATCTAAAACTAAAGCAATAAATACGACGGGTAAATAAATAAAAGATGCAAACATCAGTTTTTTTGCACTCTTATCATTTAAGTCTGTTGCCAGTTGTATTCCTGCAGTAAGAAAATAAAATCCCATGATGAGAACTATAATTAATGAGGTTAACCCGCTAAGTTTAAAATAATAAGGTAAAACACTCATTAGGATTAATCCCAACAAAAATGGTATGTTTTGTAAAGCTGTTTTTCTGGTTTTTCCATCAGACGATGGCAATAAGAAATAACCTGCTTTCTTATAATCCTCATCCAATAACCAGGCTATCGCCCAAAAATGAGGTATTTGCCAAAAGAACTGAATAGCAAAAAGCAGCAGTCCTTCAAGACCGATAGTGCCGGTTGCAGCTGTATAACCAATTAATAATGGCAACGAACCGGGTATAGCACCAATAAATACTGCCATAGGGCTGATGCGTTTGAATGGTGTGTAAATAAAAGCATAAGACAATAACGCCAAAGCTCCTAACAATCCACTTAGTGCGTTAAAATAGAAACCAAGAATAAAGATTCCGCTTACTCCACATAAGCCGGCAATAATATAGGCTTCAACAAGTTTCATCCTGCCTGCAGGTAGTGGTCTGTTTTGTGTACGTGACATCAATTTATCTAAATCCTTTTCGATTATTTGGTTAATCGTATTAGATGATGCAGTTACCAGAAACCCACCAAGTGATAATAATAATACAGAAATCCTGCTATAGCTTTCTGCCGCCATTAAATAAGCCATTACAGCAGAAAAGACTACTAAAAATGACAATCTGAATTTTGTCAGCTCCATAATATCTCTGATCTTCAAACATATTGAAGTCATGACAGATATGGTAGCAGTATTTTGCATAAGGTTGTTAGCTTAAAAAGAAAATTCTAATGTATTTCTTCTTGTAATTCTTTTTCAGTTAGAGGAACAGTTTGAGGGATAAAGTCAGTTTCTGCTCCCGGTCTGCTGTAATCATAAGGCCAACGGTGTACAGTTGGCAAGTCGCCTTCCCAGTTTCCGTGAATACCTTCAATAGGTGAAGTCCATTCCAACGTATTGGC
>CAYVGM010000089.1:0-6884 GCA_964451125.1 uncultured Chitinophagales bacterium | reverse complement strand
ACAATATGGAAGTGAGCTACAACAAAGTAAGTAGCATGTACCTGAATATCAATAGTAGAGTTACCCAACCAAATACCTGTTAATCCGCCTGAGATAAATGTGGAAACAAAGGCAACTGCAAAAACTAATGGTGGAGTAATCTTAATATTTCCTTTCCACAAAGTTGTTAACCAATTGAATACTTTTACAGCAGAAGGAATAGCGATTAACAAAGTGAACAAGGTGAAAATTGAACCTAAGAACGGATTTACACCGGCTACGAACATATGGTGAGCCCATACGATAAAACCTAAAATTGTAATACCTAAAATAGAGAATATCATCGCTTTATAACCAAAGATTGGCTTACGGGAATGCACGGCCAATATTTCAGATACCATACCCATGGCAGGTAAAATGATGATATATACTTCCGGATGACCTAAGAACCAGAATAAGTGCTGGAATAATACCGGAGAACCACCTGCAAATGCCATGGCTTTACCGCCGATTACGATATCTGATAAATAAAAACTGGTATGCAAAGTTCTGTCGAAAATTAATAACACAACCCCTGAAACCAATACAGGGAATGACAGAATACCAATAATTGCTGTAAAAAATAATGCCCATACCGTAAGAGGCATTTTAAACATGGTCATCCCTTTAGTACGCAAATTAAGAACCGTAGATACGTAATTTAGACCACCAACTAAAGTTGAGCCAACAAATAATACCATTGCAATCAACCACCAAGTCATACCTGCACCCGAACCCGGAGAAGCTTGTGGAAGTGCACTTAAAGGCGGATATATGGTCCAACCTGCTGATGCAGCTCCGGTAGGCAGAAATAAAGAGGCAAACATAATAACACCTGATATAAAAAATAACCAATAAGATATCGCATTCATTAAAGGTGAAGCCATATCGCGAGCTCCTAATTGCAAAGGAATAAGGATATTGGCAAATGTACCGCTCAAGCTCGCTGTCAGTACAAAGAATACCATGATGGTGCCATGCATAGTTATCAATGAATAATAGGCTTCAGGTGTTAATTTTCCATCTGTGTACCAAGCAGAAAATATTCGCTCTAACCAAGGGAAAGTTTCATCCGGCCAGCCTAATTGAAGTCGAAATATTACTGACATCAATCCACCAATAACCGCCCAAACCATACCGGTTATCAAAAATTGCTTTCCGATTGTTTTGTGGTCTAAACTGAAAACATATTTAGTTATGAATGTTTCCTGATGGTGATGCTCGCCATGCCCTTGAGCATGTATATCAACATGTTGTTCAGTACCGGTGTGCAATGTTTCCATATATGATTATTTACAATTTTATTTAATGGGTAATGAAAAATTATTTTTTAGTTACGCGGATATCTATTCTTCTGTTTTGTTGACGACCTTCTGCTGTTTTATTGTCAGCTACAGGATATTGTTCGCCATATCCTTCCGCTTTCATGCGATTTTCAGGTACACCTAATTTTACTAATTCAGCCATTACATTTTTAGCTCTGTCATCGGATAGTTTCATATTCGCAGCCGGATCACCAACATTATCTGTATAGCCACCGATTTTAATTTCTACGCTTGGAAAAGCTTTCATAATTTCAGCTACATTTTTCAATTGTTCCTGCGATTCCGGTTTTAAAGTTGCTTTTCCGGTTTCAAACAATAATCGGTCAAAAGAAAACCACTTATCTTTAGAAACGGCTTCACTACTTTTGATAAAATCAATCAATTTATTTTCAACACCATTTGACAATGCACCTGATAATGCAAATCCGGTTGACAGCGTGTTGGTATATGTAGTAGTTGTTGTTGTTGTTGTAGCTGACTTAGAAGGTGCTTCCTCAGAAGGTGCTGCATTCGTATTACTTCCTTGTCCCGGCAAAATAATTGAACCACTAGCTATGGCTGCTTTTGCCACAGTTTCGTAGTATGATTTTTGTTCGCCCAACCATTTGTCATAATCTGCCTGTTCAAGTACTCTCACTTTTTTCTTCATATTATAATGACCATTTCCGCAGATATTGTTACAAGCAATATAGTAGGTAAATTCAGGGTCATTTTTTATTTTCTTCATTTCTTCAGATGTAATTGTAGGTTTGAACCAAAATTTAGTTGGTACACCCGGAACAGCATCCATCATGAAACGGAATTCAGGAATATAAAAACTATGAATTACATCTAAAGAACCAATATTTGCATACACCGTTTTTCCTTTCGGCAATACCATTTCGTCTGCTAAAATATCATCATGACTGGCAGGATCATTCCAGTTTATTCCTAGCTCATTATCAGGACAAACTAAAGAAAAATCACGTTTACCCAGCACTCCGTCTTTACCCGGATAACGCAATACCCACATAAATTGTTTGCCAATAACTTCTACTTCACATACATCTCTGGGGCGATCTTTAAAAACATTAAAAATGCTATACCATCTCCACATACCAATTCCAATTAAAATTGTCAATACGATAGCTGGAACTACAGTCCAAACTACTTCAATCGTATTATTATGCGGATAGAAATAAGCTTTATTGCCTTTCTTAAAGTGAAATTTATAGGTAAAATAAAAAAGCAAAGCCTGTGTAACAACAAATACTACGCCTGTAAATATCAAAGTTATGTTTATCAATTGCTGAATCCACACTCCTTGTTCAGTAGCCGGTTTGGGTAACAAATATTTTTTGTACACGAATGCAGAAATTATGGAATATGCTAAAATTGCAAATCCGAGCAGTAATAAATAAAATGCTCTTTTGCCGTGACTGGCTTCTTCTTCTTGTCCATCTTGAAGTGCTTTTACAAGGTCTTTAGCTTTTGCTATCTGTACGATTACTATGTAAAATAAGATAAGGGATAATGCTCCTAAAATGAATGATGACATAGATACCTAAGTTTTATTAATTGTTTTATCAGTAAGGAATTTTTAATTTACATTATAACATTGAATGTGACAATCAAAATTATTTTTCATTTACCGAATTTAAATTGTGATTGTTTTATTCTAAAATGCTATACGTTGTAAATTCTTGCAAATCTATTAAAAAAAACTAATTCTTCGATAAGAATTGTCATTTTTTTTAGTACACACTGCACACAATAGTTAATAATTTTTGCGAGACAACAATCATACGCTATTATATAGTATTTGTTAGTGTTTTGGTATTTTTGCCTAATATTAGGTATTCTAAAAATAGAACAAAAAAAAGACCTGACAGAATCAGGTCTTTTATAAATAAATAATGTGTGATTTAAATGTGGAGTTTGTAACTTTCTTCTACAAAAGGGTGTGTTGTAGAAGCTAAATCTTTTATTCTGGTAAGTGCTTTTAAGGTCACCCAGATAAAGATACTGCCGAACATAAATAACAATCCGATACTGATTAAACCATAACCGCCAATTGGAATTCTAGCCGGGCAGTTCATTAAGAAAAACCAGGTAAACTGACCAAAGATGATAATACATGCAACTACATTTGTTACTTTAGGGTTTCTTTTTGCTTTGCGTTTCATTAAGATAAAGAAAGGCAATACGAAGTTACACAAGAACATCAAGTGGAAGATAAAACCATAAGTTCCTGTTGTTCTTCTGATTTGGAAAAATATAGTCTCTTCCGGGATATTCGCATACCAAATCAACATGTATTGTGCAAACCAAGTATAAGTCCAGAATACACTGATTGCAAACATCAATTTCGCCACATCATGCTCATGGTTAGCATTCACATTAGGCAAATAGCCTTTAGATTTTAAGAAATTAATCAATAAAATTACAATTGAAAACATCGTAACTGCTGCTGCTGCCATAGTATTCCATGTAAACATAGTACTGTACCAGTGTGGTTGGATAGACATTGACCAATACCATGTAGCAAAAGTATTAATGACAAAAGAAATGATTACGATAGATATTGCAGCTATCATACGTGATGATGAAAATAATTTTCTGGAAGGATTTGTATCTATACCGGTTAAGACTTTCCACCATTTCATGAACATCAGCACACAAGAAGTAGCTATAATGATACTGAATACCCAGAATGATGTAGGATTAAGGAAGTCATGTTTAGATGCCAAAATCGGGTCATAAGCAGGTGATGAAGGATTGTATAAATCTTCGTGCATCCACTCAAAAATATCATGTCCGAAAACAGCAAACATTATAAATAATAACACTAAAAAAAGACCGATATTACTGGCAATTGCCAAAGGTATTTTCTGTATTTGAATTTGCCAGCCACCCCAGGCTAAAGTAGCACCAGCCAAGAAAAAGAGAGCTGCTAATGCTATATAGAAACCAAAATAAAATACATTATATACGTTAAACATAACGACTTCTTTTACGGTTACTTCTTTTGCATGATGCCCCCCTTTGTGTTCAGCTACAGCTTCATGTGCAATATTTTCAGCTGCTACATGTTCTGTTTTTGCACCATGTTCAGTATGGGCTTCATTTTTACCCGAATTAGTAAATAATACTCCTAATATTAAAAGTACTACACCTATTGCAAAAGCGATAAAGATATTTTTTTGCGTGCCAGCATCTAAAACATATTGATTATTATTCATTGCAATCGAAAATTTATAGATTTTATTTTGTATTTGTTGAATCGGTTGTTGCACTTCCGCCTTTGCTTGCATTTTGCAAAGCTTTGACATAAGCCAATACCAACCATCTTTCTCTGTGATTAAGCTGAGAAGCATACGATCCCATCAAGCCTTTGCCATACATTAGCGAATGATAACGCTGACCTTCAGGTTTTGACATTAAGATATCAGAAAAATAAGATGGAGGCGCAGGAAATTTATTGATTTGCACCAAATAACCCTGACCATCCCCTTTATCTCCATGACAGATTGCACAGTTAACAGTAAACAAGTGTTTTCCATTACCTTCAATTTCTTCTTTCGTAAAGGTGAAAGGATTCGTTATTGCTGTAGCTGCTCTGGCATATTCCGTATCAGATAAAGGATAAGTGTAAGTACCTCTTGCTATGCTACCAACCGGTGGCAACTGATTAGTTTTGCCATCTTTGAATATCGGATTTGGAGAACCTGCATCATAGGCTATTGACGAAACCATATCAGGCATATACTGTCTGCCCGGCTTTTTAGGGCTTCTGATACAAGAAGCTAATACCGCAACAGTTGCAAACAAAATGATAAACGATTTATGAGACATGTTAAACTTCTTTTTGATAAACTTCAATTGCACCTTCTTTTTTCAATAATTCTGTAACCGCATTTACATAGGCATTATCTTTAGCAGCATCTAATTCAAATGTCAATGCAAACATATTATCCGTAGTTCTTTCATCTACGATTTTCGGCTTTTTACCCGGATATAACTTACACAAGTAGTAAAAGGAAACTGTCATACCCACAGCAGCTGCCAACACTGTTTGTTCAAAGGTAATAGGCACATAAGCCAATAATCCCCAATAGGGTTTACCACCCACATTCGTTGGATAATTAAACTTGTTGATAAAAGTAATCATACTCAATGCGAATGTCAAACCGGTAGCTCCAAAGAAGAAGCCTGCTGTATGCAATCTGGTTTCTTCCAAGCCTAATGCATGTTCCAACCCATGTACGGGAAATGGAGTAAATGCGTCTGTAATTTCGTAGCCATCTTTTCTGATACCTTTTACAGCATGTAATAAGATGTCATCATCATTAAAAATGCCGACTAAATATTTTTTTGTATCACTCATAGTATTATTATATACTCTGTTTTTAAAAATTAATCCCAAGCATGTTCACCCACGCCTACTTCTTTATACACTTCCATATTTTTCACCTCATCCAGTTGTTTTCCTCTGTATTGATCTCCCGATATTTTGAGGATAGATTTTACCTCTGCAATAGCAATAGCCGGGAAGAAACGACAGAACAAAAGGAATAAAGTCATAAAGATACCCATTGTACCTACATAGATACCTACCTCTACCCAAGTTGGTGAATACATCAACCAACTGGAAGGAATAAAATCACGGTGCAAAGAGGTTACGATAATTACAAAACGTTCGAACCACATACCGATATTGACAAAGATAGACATGATAAATGTAACTTTAATATTTCTTCTCAGGCTTCTGAACCAGAACACCTGTGGAGATACCAGATTACAAAACATCATACCAAAATACGACCACCAGTAAGGTCCCATTGCTCTGTTAGCAAATGCATATTGCTCGTACATGCTACCGGAATACCATGCTATAAATATTTCTGTCAGATAAGCGATACCCACCATGGTTCCCGTCAGCAACAAGATTTTATTCATCGACTCAATATGCGCCAGTGTAATATAATCTTCAAGTCGCATAATGTAACGTGCTACCAACATAAGCGTTAATACCATTGCGAAACCGGAGAAAATAGCACCGGCAACGAAATAAGGAGGCATGATTGTGGTATGCCAGCCTGGTACTACTGAAGTAGAGAAGTCAAAGGATACTATAGTATGTACAGAAAGTACAAGTGGCGTAGATAAGCCGGCTAATATTAATGATAGAGATTCCCATCTTTCCCAATGTTTGGCAGAACCTACCCATCCGAATGATAAGAAATTGTAGAATTTCCAGCGACCTGTTGTTTTTGACTGATCACGCACTGTTGCAAAATCCGGCACTAAACCTGTGTACCAAAATAATAAGGATACGGTGAAGTAAGTTGAAATTGCGAATACGTCCCAAAGCAAAGGAGAATTAAAGTTAACCCAAAGTGGTCCTCTTGTATTTGGATAAGGAAAGATAAAGAACGCATTCCATACACGACCCATGTGAAAAACAGGAAACAAACCGGCACAAATAACGGCAAAGATGGTCATCGCCTCAGCAGCACGGTTTACACCTGTACGCCATTTTTGACGGAATAACAATAAGAT
>CAYVGM010000088.1:0-9967 GCA_964451125.1 uncultured Chitinophagales bacterium | reverse complement strand
AGTGATACTGCAGTAATCGGAGTCTATATTTTTTATAATTTAGCCTATGCTTTACTGGCATTCCCAGTTGGTATTTTAGCAGATAAATTAGGATTGAAACTGCTTTTTTTATCCGGTCTGCTCGCATTTATTGTCGTGTATGTTGGTATGTCGTTTAATGGATCTGTGTACTACTATTTACTTTTGTTTCTACTCTATGGCTATTACGCATCGGCAACTGAAGGTATAGCAAAAGCCTGGATTAGTAATATTTCTGAAAAAAAAGATACCGCAACAGCCATAGGCACATACAGCGGATTTCAGAGCATTTGTGCCTTGTTTGCCAGTGCTTTTGCCGGATGGTTATGGTTCAGTTTCGGAGCACAGGCAACATTTATTACAACCGGCATAATGGCTATACTGGTTGCAGTTTATTTATGGAAGATGCCATATAAGGCTGTCAACTGATGGTAATTTTTAAAACTTGATAACCTGAGTTCGGGATAAGAAAAATATGGTAAAAAATATTAACAAGAGGAGGAATAAAAAGGTGGTGGTTCTTAATAAAAAAATTAACTATTCTTATGTTGAAGCGCTTATCAAAAACTCAGGTTGGTAATTACTCAAATAGAAGCATTTTATCTTGGATAAAAATCCACTATCCGTAGCAATCTACATCTATGGTTGCTCTTACGGCTTTCGTATTTTCGTATTGATATAACGCAGCAATTGCCTGTCGGATATCAGCTTTTATTTGAGCCAGATTATTTGCATTTCTAGGAATCTTTATATATAAATCCCGCAGATAGAGATTATTTATTTTTTGAATGATGGGCGCATTGGGTCCTACTATCCACCCCGAATAACGAGAACTTAAGAACTCCGCAATTTTATTAGCTGCCATTGCTACCGTCTTCAAATCTTTATGTTTTAATGTGATTTGTATCAAACGAGAATAAGGAGGATAATCGAATTGTTTGCGCTCCAGCATTTGGAAGTTGTAGAAATCGTCATAAGCATTATGCAGCACATAATCGACGAGTACATGATGTATATTGCCGATTTGTATCAGCACTTTTCCTTGCTTTTCTTTCCTGCCTGCTCTGCCGCTTACTTGTACCAATAATTGGTAAGCCCGCTCTAAGGCTCGAAAATCCGGATAGGCCAGCAAGGCATCAGCATTAACTACACCCACTAAATTGACCCGCTCAAAATCCAGTCCTTTGGTAACCATTTGAGTACCTACTAAAATATCGAATGCGCCTTCTTCAAATGCAGTGATTATTTTTTCATGCCCCTTCTTAGTGCGTACCGTATCATAATCCATCCGCCCTATTTGCGCCAGCGGAAACATCATTTTTAAATCATCTTCAAGCCTTTCTGTACCAATGCCTTTTTGTTGCATATCATGCGAGCCACAAGCTTTGCAAACATGAATCATGCTTTGCGAATAGCCGCAATAATGACAGCGTAAATCATTGGTGAATTTATGATAAGTCAGGCTCACATCACAGTTTTTGCATTGCGGAACCCAGTTACAAACTTTACAGGCAATGTAAGGGGCATATCCTCTTCGGTTCTGAAATAAAATGACTTGTTCTTTTTTATTCAATGCATCTTGTATGGCATCACGCAAGATGAATGTTATACCTGTAGTGATTTCTTTTTTTCTTGTTGCTTCAGTTAGGCTCACAAACTGAATATCCGGCATGCGCACATCACCGAAACGGGTCATCATTTTTACCAATCCGAATTTTCCGGCTTTCGCCATGGCATAAGATTCAATGCAAGGTGTAGCAGAGCCTAATAAAACCTTTGCATCGAACTGTTGTGCTAAAACCAGTGCACTGTCGCGACACTGATAACGCGGAGCGGGATCGTATTGTTTGTAAGACGGGTCGTGTTCTTCATCAATAATTATCAGCCCTAAATCAGCAAAAGGCAGAAACAATGCAGAACGTGCACCAATAATGACTTGCAGTTCTTTATGGAGAACTTTATTCCATATCTCCACACGTTCTGCATTGTTGAATTTGGAATGATAAACACCTATTCTGCCAAGTGATTTTTCTAAGCGCTGTATCAGTTGTGCAGTTAAGGCAATTTCCGGCAATAAGAATAAAACCTGTTTGCCTTTTTCCAGTTGTGCTTTAATTAATTCAATATAAACTAAGGTCTTCCCGCTTGAGGTGACTCCATGTAATAACACGGTAGGTTTCTCTTTGAAATGTAAATTAATGGCTTCATAGGCACGAGCCTGTTCTTCAGAAAGGGTGTATGCTGTTTTCTCGTTTAATTGTTCATATGAAATGCGATCAACCGGCATTTCTATAATTTCAAAAATCTGTTTTTTTACTAAAGACTCCAATGATGCAGAAGATGCGTTAGCTTTCTTGAGCAAATCCGATTTTTTAATTGTTGCCTGTTTTGATTTTAAATCGAAATAAGACAAAAGCAATGCTTCTTGTTTGGCATGTTTAGAAGCCTCATCAAATACTTTTCGCAATTCCTTTTCGTCATGTTCCAGGTAAGCTTGAAGTCTTACAAAAGATTCGATTCTGGGTTGGTATTTTTCATTTAAGGTCTCCTTTAAATAAACTACTTTTTTGTTTAATAGCTGTTGAATGGTTTTTGAAAAGAACTTTTTGGATAAAATCAGTGCGATATCCTGATAGCTGAGTTCATCCTGATGTTCGAGAGCTGAGGCAATTAAATATTCATCGTCTTCCAGTGTCAAAATATCTTCGTTGTAAATGGGATTTTTTACTAAGGTTGTTTCTGAACTCAATTTAAAAAATGAAGGCAATGCGGCTTGCATCACTTCTCCAATTGTACACATATAATAATTCGCCACCCATTTCCAAAAAGCCAAGTGAGTTGGTGTTGTAATTGGCTGTTCATCCAGTATAGCTAGGATGGGTTTTGGTATGTAATCATTGGGTGCCTGGTTGGAAATTTCTGCAATTAGGGCAGCATAAATTTTTTGTTTGCCAAACTGGATTTCTGCCCGTTTTCCAATCGCAATTTCTGATTCCAGCTCAGGCGGAACGGCGTAGGTATAAAGTTGCGGCAATGCCTGTGGCAGTAAGATTTTGACAAATATGCGATATGGAATTAAACTCTCCAAGGCTGTCAGCTCATTTTAAAAAATTAATTTTGCTTATTTTGTAACAAAATAAAGAAATGCAAACGATTATAGAAATAAAATATGCCTTAGAAAAAGAAACCAGTCATTTATCTGATGTTTTAGATGCAATTAGTGATGATGATTATATCCAAAAACAAAATAAAGGAAAGTGGAATGCAGCACAGCAAGTAGAACATCTGACGATATCCAATGGCATGACTGCATTAGTTTTTCGTACACCACAGACTGTTAGCAAGTTGGTTTTTCCGGAAAACTTACGCAGGAATAAATCTTTTGATGAAGTGGTTAAACAGTATCAGCATGCATTACAAAAAGGGGCTAAGTCAAGTTTTGCCTATGAGCCGAAAGTAAATGCGATTATGAATAAAAGCAGAAGTTTATCATTGTGGAGGTCGTCTTCCAAATGGCTGACAAATGCAATATCATCTTGGGATGAAAATAGTATGGATGCGTGGTTGTTGCCCCACCCAATATTGGGCAGAATAACACCCAGAGAGCTCTTATTCTTCAGTGTTTATCATATCCATCATCATCGCAAAAGCATTATGAGCATGTACACTATCGAAAACCTGGACTTATTATAGAAATAATATGATAATTCGATAGTTCATTAATTTGATAATGAAGAATTGAAGATTAATCATGAAGTAGCGAAATTTTGACTTCTATTAAAACCACCCTCTTTAACTACCTATTTGTTTTTAAGTAGGGCTTGAAGGAGATAACTTAATTCCATCCGATTTGTAATGACAAAAATAAAATCCAAGCCACGTAGTGGCTAAACCTTTATAAAAAACATACTACCGGAAACTGAGCCACGTAGTGGCGACATCTTATTTTTTGGATGAATATAATACGCACCTTAGTTTCAATAAAAGTAGAATTAGAGCCGAATTTTACAAATCCTTGTACAAATCCTTCGTCAAGAAATTTGAAAATTTAGATTTGCTTTAACAAAAAAAAGAGGCTAGCTTAAAAGTAAAAATAATGGCTCTGAGATTTTAAAATCCTAATTTTTCTCAGATACGTATCCAAATAAAAAGAGGCTGATTCATGTTTTGAGACAGCCTCTTTTCTCTATTTTTTCATTTCGCTTAGTCAACGATTAACATGGCATCGCCATAAGAAAAGAAATTGTATTTTTTTTCCATGGCTTTTGTATAAGCTTCCATCGTAAGCTCATAGCCCGCAAATGCAGAAATCATGATAATCAAGCTGGATTTCGGCACGTGGAAATTGGTAATCATGCTGTTGGCAATACTGAAATCATACGGAGGATGAATAAATAAATTCGTCCAGCCTTCCATTGTTTTTAAATAGCCTTCTGCACTTACTGCTGTTTCTAAGGAACGCATAACCGTAGTGCCCACAGCGCAAATATTTTTCTTTTTGTCAATGCCTTTATTTACAATCTTAGTGCAACGCTCGTCAATTTTGAAATATTCAGCATCCATTTTGTGTTTGGATAAATCTTCTACGTCAATAGAACGGAAAGTACCCAAGCCGATATGCAAAGTCAGTTCTGCAAAATCAACGCCTTTAATTTCAAGTCGTTTCATCAGCTCTTTGCTGAAGTGCAAGCCGGCAGTAGGCGCAGCTACCGCACCTTCTTCTTTAGCATATACTGTTTGGTAGCGGTCTTTATCTACTTCTTCCGCATCGCGTTTTATATATTTTGGCAAAGGTGTATTGCCCAGTTTTTCCAGTACGGCTTTGAAATCATCATCGCTGCCTTCAAATAAAAAGCGGATGGTTCTGCCTCTGGATGTCGTATTGTCCACAACTTCGGCAACCAAATCATCATCACCGAAATACAATTTATTACCTACACGTATTTTGCGGGCAGGGTCAACTAATACATCCCATAAGCGCAAATCATGGTTGAGTTCGCGAAGTAAAAATACTTCAATTTTAGCACCTGTTTTTTCTTTAGTACCATACATTCTTGCCGGAAATACTTTGGTGTTATTAATCACCATAACATCACCGTCATCAAAGTAATTCATGACATCACGGAAAATCTTATGTTCTATTTTTCCAGATTTGCGGTGTACCACCATAAGCTTGCATTCATCTCTGTTTTTAGAAGGATAAAGAGCAATTTTTTCTTTAGGAAGTTCGAAGTCGAATTGTGATAATTTCATATTGTGTATTTTATTTTACGGAATAAAATTTTTTGGAAACGCAAATGTAATAATTCTTTTTCATTAACCACTAACTAAGGTATTTGTTTTAACTTTGTTTAATGTTCCGCACTCTCACAGAATCTTTTAAGCTTACTTTACACCAGTTGTGGGCTAACAAGTTGCGTACTTTTTTATCGCTGTTTGGTATTACTGTGGGCATTTTCAGTATTATCGCCATTCTTACTTCTGTGGATGCGTTGCAGAATAACATCAGTTCATCTATACGTTCGCTTGGAGATAATGTATTGTTTGTCAATAAATGGGCATGGACATTTGACGGACCGAGTGATTATCCGTGGTGGAAGTATTTTGAACGTCCCAGCGTGAAATACGGTGATTATAAATATGTAGCAGAAAAATCGAAACTGGCAGATTATGTAACTTTTGAAATCAATCCAAGGCAATTTCCTGAAGTGAGCTACAAGGACAAAAAAACAAGAAAAGCCAATATTTCCGGTGTGATGGATAACTATGGAAAAATCTTTAATCTGGAAACAGAGAAAGGAAGGTTTTTATCTTCTATGGAAATAGCTAACGGTATAAATGTATGTGTGATTGGGAAAGATATTGCAGAAAAACTGTTTAATCCGAATGAAGAAATATTGGATAAACAAATTAAAATTGATGGAAAAGAAGTCAAAATAATTGGAGTCATCAAGAAAAAAGGGCAAGATTTGCTGGGGTTTAATTATGATAAATCAATCGTTATTCCATATAATTTTTATGTCAGAAATTTTAGTGATGATGACAATCAGACGGATAAAACGGTAGAAGTACATATCCGCCCGGGTGAAAGCATGGATGAGCTCAAGAATGAATTGATTGCTCTAATGCGTTCATCGAAAAAACTGCGTCCTAAACAAGATGATAATTTTTCACTCAATGAACTAAGTGTAATTGCAAAAGGGTTTGACGGACTATTTAGCGGACTTGACATAGTCGGGTTGATTATAGGCGGACTTGCTGCCTTAGTAGGTGGCTTTGGTATTGCGAATATCATGTTTGTTTCCGTATCTGAACGAAAGGCTATTATCGGTATCAAAAAGGCACTCGGGGCACGACGCAGAGATATCCTCACCGAGTTTTTGTTGGAATCTGTTTTTTTGTGTTTAATTGGTGGCGCAATCGGTCTGTTATTGGTCTATTTGTTAGCCATTGCAGCTACAAATGGCACCGGCATGGAGTTTACGCTTAATCTGAAAAATTCACTGATTGCTATCTTCTTGTCCATTATTTTAGGCATTTTATCTGGGATTATTCCGGCTTTCTTGGCCGCCAAACTCGATCCCGTAGAAGCAATCAGAAGTAAATAGCAATCCCAAAATTTGAGAAATCATCATTCCTTATACTAACCCTTACTACTCACTACTTACTACTTATTACTTACAACTTACTACTTATCCTAGTTTCTCATCTGTTATTTAATATTAAACACTAAATTTAACCGATAATTGGTATTACTTTTGCAGGAATAGTATCAAATTATGCGAAGAATTACCACACTACTTCTTTTTTTGTTCAGTTTGATGGCTCAGGCCAAAGAAGTGGTGCAATTTTCCGGTTTTATTAAAGATGCTACCTCGAATGCTCCGCTACCATTTTGTACTATTTATATTCAAGGCGAAAACAGAGGCACTATTTCCGATTTAGACGGCTATTTTAATTTCGTTGCTGCAAAAGGCGACACGATTATAGTATCATCAGTAGGATATAAAAAATTCAGCATCATTATTCCTGCAGATTTGGATAAAAACAGTTTTTATAAAGAAGTGGGCATAGAGCGCGATGTAATAGAGTTGCCCGGACCTGTAATTTATCCACTTCCCACGCCGGGTCAGTTAGGTCAGGCTATGATAAATCTGGATATTCCGGATAATATGCAGGAACTGGCACAACAAACCATCGAAAAATCGATACTGACTGACGAGTTGTCAAGAAAAATGAATTACAGCGGTAATGAAAATTACAATCAATATGTTCAGCAGCAAGTAGGTTATTACTATAATCGCTACGGCGGTCAACGCCCCGGAATTTCATTGACAAATCCTTTTGCCTGGGCGCAATTTATCAAAAGTATTAAGGACAAAAAGAAGAAAAAGAAGAAATAAAATTACTTTTTGTATATTTTTACTTTGTAATCTGTATCTGTTATTCCTTTTAGCAGTTTGTTGAGTTTAGGCAAAATCATCTTTCTTTTTAGCGCACCCAACCTGTCGGTAAATAAAATGCCCTCAATATGGTCATATTCATGCTGAATCACTCTTGCGTTAATATCATCATATTCTTCAATATGCTCATTAAAATCCTCATCATAATAGCGGATTCTTATTTTCGCTTGTCTCGCTACATCTTCACGGATACCGGGAATACTCAAACAACCTTCTTCGTATTTCCACTCATCTCCACTTTGTTCCAGAATTACTGGATTAATAAAAGCCTTTTTAATACCGCTGAAATTGGAATCCTTTTTCTTGCGTTCTTCCAGTTGCCGGGTGTCTACGATAAACAAGCGTATGGATAAGCCAACTTGAGGCGCTGCCAAACCTACTCCATTTGCGCCGTACATGGTTTGGAACATATTAGACACTAATTCGTTTATATTAGGATATTCTGGAGAAATTTCTTCACCTTTCTTCTTTAAAACAGGATCGCCATATATCGTAATTGGAAGTATCATCGTAATTCGTGCAAAAATACATTTTTCCAACGATTTTTTTGAAAAGTAAAAATCCTCATAAACTGACTCCAAACAACCCCCTTTGCCGGGATAAAACATATTAATATTTTATTTAATAAAAATCTGTTCTGCCTTGCTTTGATTTAATTATTATTAAGAAATGTTTTTGCACTTTAAAACAAAAATATAAATACTACTTTTGCGTTACATAAATGCCTTCTCCGGAGGGCATTTTTTTGTGGAATAATATTTGTAATTTATTTTGTAGTGAGAAAATATACATTAACAATAAGTTTGTTTTGCCTTTGCTTCTTGCTTTCTTTTGCTCAAAAGAATGGTAAGAATATCGGAGGCATTGGGGGGCAGGCTTTATTTGACAGTATCTCTAAGCGGCCTATCGTGAAATCTCTCGAAATCAATAACTATTTTACTGCTCATACCTTAAAACCCGGAGATTTGATTCTGGAGGTAGATAAGGTGCCGGTTCACAATATGAGCTATAGCGAGGTTTTGGGATTGGTACAAGGGGTGATTGGCACACCGATGAGTTTGAAAATACTGCGCTATAACGGTATCGAAAAATATTATGAGATTAAGCGCATCCGGGTTACATTAGATATGAATCCTACATGGTGGTCGGTGCCGGATTATCGCTATTTTGAACTGATGGATGGTATAAATTATACGATTTCTCAACTCAGAGTAAACGGAAGAAATTCTATAGACACCACTAAATACAGAATGGCAAACGACAGATATTTCTGTAACTTTAACATTAGAGGAGCTTATGAGTCGGTTTATATCAACAAAGGAGGCAGGCTAAGCTATAGTTGTTCATTTTTAAAGTCTGATGACCGTTCTAAAGCAGAAGGTATGTATGTCTGGCTGAAATCGCAAATGACTAATCTGAAAATTCCTTTTGTGAAGTTGCAGAAAAATGAAAAAGTATTAACCGATTCAAAGGATTTTTCATTTAATCCGAAAGAAACTTCCGATTTGGCATTAGCTAATCTGAAAATTAATGCCAGAATGTTTAAAGAGTTTGACAAAGAAGAAAATAAAGATTTGTGGAAAGTAGAGTTGGATATTAATTTGTAGATAAAACAGCTAAAAAAATACTTGCCTATCGTCTGATTTTCAAAGCTTGTTTTGCGGCTTTGATTTTGTTTCCAAACGATATTTTCTTGACTTTTTTTAGCTTCATTTTTTGAGGCAGGTATCCGTCTTTTACTTCATAACTGCATATCAGATTTCCATAGGTGTCAATTGTCGAGAGTGTAACAGAGCTGTTGCCGTTTACGGTTACTTTTCCGAAAGCATCGTTGTAATTCGTATTGTTGATACCTTGCCCACCCTGGTTCCATAAATTCAGGTGAAGCTGGTTGAAAATGATGCCGGCTAATTTTGAGTTTTCTTGTGCCAGCGATGCCGCCATTAGTTCCGGGAATCCTGAATTTGCGCCATCATCAATGGCTGCTGTATGCGCATCTCCGCTGAGTACAATTACATTCTTTATTTGATTATCGGCGCAATAATTAATTAACTCAGTTTGCGACTCGGGAAATGCAAACCACATGGTAGATAAGGATGCTGCAATGTACGCACCGGTCATGTTTTTATAAATAATTTTATTTTGAACCGGCTTAAGCAACATTAAATTCATCAGCTTTTTATACGAGGCATTAAATGTAACCCCACTTACAATAAACTTCCATTGTGCCTTAGAAGCTTTCAGCTTTCTTTTGAGCCAGTTCATCTGAGCAGTATCGAGCAGCAGATGATTTTCAGGTACTTTATACTTCCAATACTTGCCTTTTTTTTGCAATACTTCTAAGTTTTGAGAGCGGGTAGAGCGGGTATCTAAGACAAAAAATTCAGCATTGCCACAAACAAAACTATGATAAGCTTGTTTTGAATTTACATCAGGGTAAGACGGGAAAAAACTGTTCATTCCCATATATAGTCTTTGCTTATAAC
>CAYVGM010000087.1:0-10036 GCA_964451125.1 uncultured Chitinophagales bacterium | reverse complement strand
ACAATGGTGATATACTGAAAATTAGTTAGCTTTTTAAGTAATTGATACACTAGCTGCATATACAGAAGATCCCACCATTTTTCAAGACCAATATGGCAGGCAGCTTATCTTGCACGGTTTGAATACATCCAGCTCCGCTAAAGGTGATTCACTGCGGCAACCCTGGATTACGGAGCAAAATGTAGAACGTGAACATACTGCATTCGGTTTCAATTTTGTGCGCTATCTTATCTTTTGGGATGGCATAGAGCCGGCTAAAGATTCATTCAGTTCAGAATATTTAAACCGCGTGGAGGAGCGTGTAAACTGGTACACATCGAGAGGTATGTATGTCATGCTGGATATGCATCAGGATTTATATTCAATTAAATTTTGGGGTGACGGAGCTCCGCTTTGGGCTTGCGAAACAAATGGCATACAACCTATCACTTTGCCCGGCGGCACACCTTGGTGGCTCAAAAATATAGACCCTGCGGTGATTGCCTGCTGGACTAACTTTTGGGGATATTCTCGTTACAAATACCTGCAAGACCATTATATTTTAATGTGGAGTAAAGTGATGGAGCGATTTAAAAACAACCCTTATGTGTTGGGGTATGATTTGATGAACGAACCTTGGGGTGGCGATTTAATAAAAACCTTCATCACCGGAGAATTTGAACGTTCACAACTAAGTGCATTTTACAATCGGCTTATCCCTGCTTTGCGTCAAATAGATCCTAATAAATATTTCATATTTGAGCCTACTCCGGCACCGGTTACTTTTGGAGCAAAATCAAATTTGCCTAAAATTTCAGACAGCCGAAGTATCACAAAGCTGGGCTATGCGCCACATTGCTATCCGTATGATACACATGAAGGAACGGGATATACTGCCAGTGCCAAACAGCAGCTGCGCGATTGGGAACGAGAAAGAAAAACAGATGTAGTTCGACATGGAAATATTCCTTTGGTTTGTGGCGAATTCGGACTGTCGCCCACACAAAACGGCTTCTCCGATTATTTGAAAGATGTTACGGCTATGTTTGACCGAAACCAATGGAACTGGACATATTGGAGTAACGACCAAGGAAGCTGGAGTCCCCTGAATGCAGACGGTTCGGAAACCCCCATTTTGCAATACCTTATACGTACATACCCTAAAGCAACACAAGGCAAAATTGAGTCTCTCTTTTTCGATTATCCTTCTAAAAACTTTAAACTTATTTATGTTGCCAACGTAAATATACAGCAGCCTACAGAAATTTTTGTGCCCGATCGTTTTTATCCCAATGGATATAATATAACGGTTTCCGGTACGACGGATTATGTGCAAGAAAATGTAAGCGCACTGCAATTAGTAAAAATTAAAGCCAACAAATCGGTAACGATGACTATAGAAATTTCGCCTAAATGAAAAATATAAAACAGGTATTTTATTGTTTTGCTGGTTTATTCTTATTTTCTTGCCAAAAAGAGAACAATAACAGCGGAGATTTTTCGGTGCTGACCTATAACGTTGCCGGTTTGCCGCAAGGATTTAATGCCGACCAGTTTCCGGTCTTACACATGAGTGATGTCGGGAAACAGATAAATAATGTGGACATTGTTCAGGTGCAGGAAGATTTTTGTTATCATGACAGGTTAGTAGTGCAAAATTATGCACATCCATTTGTTACACCCACCAAAGGTTGTGTTCCCAATGGCGATGGACTCAATATGTTTTCAATTTATCCGATTAATGACTTATTTCGCCAAAAGTGGAATGCCTGTAACGGATTTGATTGTTTGACGCCCAAGGGATTCAGTTTTACGCGTATCGCATTTAATAAAAAAGTCAGTATTCATTTTTATAACGTACATGCTAACGCCGGGAGTACACAAGCCGATTTGGTTGCCAGAAGAAATAATATAGTTCAGTTGATGCGCTATATTCAAACCCACTCTGCAAATATGCCTGTTATTGTCATGGGCGACTTTAACAGCAGATATACACGAATTGGAGATACGATAGGATTGTTTTATGATAACGGATTTAAAGATGTCTGGATAGAAAAAATCAGAAACGGGGTAATGCCGTCGAAAGGCGCATCACTCATGGATTGCACAGGCGATAAAAGCAATCCGGATTGCGAAGTAGTCGATAAAATATTTTACAGAAGCAGTGCTGATATAGAGCTTACGCCAACCTATTATCAATTGGATGATAGTTTGTTTTATGACAAAAACGGAGGACCACTTTCCGACCATAATCCACTTTTTGCAAGATTTCATTTTGAGAGGAAATGAAAAAAATAAAAATTATCTGATGACATAAATAAGGCTAAATCAAATCATAGAAAACATAAAGAACACATTCTTTCTGATAGCTTGGTTTCTCCACCAACCGAAAATATCTTTTACGCATTGTGCGGTTTAAACCACACAGAGGCATCGTATTTTTAATCAAATAATTGTTGGTGCAAATCAGTATAGATATTCAGCAAAAACATAGTATCTGCTTTGGTATCGCCTAAGTCGATACCTGTATTTTTTCTAATCTCAAACAACAGAGATTTATACCCATGTAAGCAACCTGCTTATAAAAAAACACACCCGGTACACTGATTTTTTTAAACAAATAAAATGAAAATAATCAATAAAATAAATAACTTAGCTACGTATAAACGGAATATTAACGACATAAATGTACGTATATATAGATATTAGTGGCAATTTGCAAAATCCTGCAATGAAAAACACTGAATTATTAAAAAAAATATTATGTTTATAACAGAATCTGATACTGCTAAGTTCAAAAACACAACAAATGGAATTTAAAGATCTTAAGGATGAAGTCGCTTATAAGTATGGTTTGTACTTTGAAAATAATGAAGAAATCCTTGTTTTAAAAAAGCCAGTAATTAAATCCTTTATACTGAATGAAATAAAGAATAAAATATTAGAAGTTGTTTCAATTGTTGGAATAATTTTGATTTTCCATTTAATTGCTTATTTATACAAAACCGAATACCTGTGGAAAGAAACAATACTGTTCTTTTTAGTTATAGCAATATTTTCATTTGGGAAAAGTATTTATGAATATATGAAGCTGAGAAAAACTGTATACATATTGACAAACCTAAAAATTGTGATTCATAGTGATTTTAATGACACAAGTACAAATATTATACATACACACTTCATACAAACAAAAGACTTGAAAAAATCATTTATTGATAAGAAGTATTCAACAGGAAATATTCTAATTCACACAGGTGAAACAAGAAATAATGATGGCACTACTGAGAAAGTCTATGAAAAATTGATGTTTTTGTCAGAACCAGAAGAATTTTTTAATAGAATAGAAATTAAACATTAACTGCCACTAACAGCAGTAGCCGTTCCTCCTAAGGCGGACAGGTGCGCAACTTCGTTTTTTTTGGGCTTATTTTTCATATTTATTATAATATATTTGTATTTACTAAAATTATTCACTATTAGTTCATATTTACTGTTGTATGCTCTGATGCAGTAAGGGTAATGTTGTAGAAAATCTGACTTTTTAAGGTAGTTTTAGCTCGTTTTGGTTTGTTTTTATTGCCTTTTGTGCTATTTTTATGGCCTTGTTTATAGAGCGCAGGTACTTGTGCAGCTTGTAGCAGATAATATTAATAATGCTTTAAAATTATAACTATTTTATATTTTTTGTATATATTTTATATGAATAATAAATTCTTTAATTTTGTTATATATTTAAATTTATACCCATTTAAATAATAACTTTGCACAAATTTCAGCAGATGAAAAACTTTACCATAATTGGAATACAATAATTATTTTTGCGGTAAAAATAAAATAATAAGCAGCCACTTATGAAAAGACGCCGTTTCTTAAAAAAAACACTGACCAATTTGCCTGTATTAATCGCAGCACCTACATTAATCGCAGCATCTTGCAATAAAGAAGAACTCAACCCGAATGATTTGACCGTAGTAGTTGTAGGTGCAGGTATTTCAGGACTTGCCGCAGCCAAAAAACTTAAAAACAAAGGGTTTAAAGTTATCGTCATAGAAGCACAGGATAAAGTAGGCGGCAGATTGCGTACCAATCGCAGTTTGGGAGTCGCTTTTGATGAAGGCGCCAGCTGGATACACGGCATTGACGGCAACCCCATAACTACACTGGCGCAAGAAGCCGGAATGAGTACTTTTTACACGGATGACAGTAGCATCAAATCTTATGATATTGGCGGAGTGCTTCGAAATGCAACAACTTACAGTAATGCAGAAGATGAATACTATACTATAATTGAAAGCATGATGAATTATGGCAGTGCGGATAAAAGTTTTGAAACCGTATTTAATGCCCGCTATCCTGACAAAGCCAATGACAGGCTTTGGAAATTTCTGCTTTCCACCTATATGACATTCGATACCGGCGATTTAGATAAGTTATCCTCTTTGCTCTATTATGAAGGTGAAGAATATGCCGGTGTTGAAAAAATTGCTACAAACGGATACGATACCATTGCCAATTATTTAGCAAATGGGTTGGATATTATGCTCAATCAGCGCGTTTCTGCTATTGATTATTCTTCAAAAAAAATAAAAGTAACGCATAATGCAATTGTTACTGAAGCTGATTTTGTAATCGTTAGTGTGCCCTTAGGTGTTTTAAAAAACAACAGCATTGCTTTTACACCAGCTTTGCCTTCAGCCAAACAAAATGCCATCCAGAAAGTGGGTATGAATTGTGTGAATAAATTTTTGCTGACTTGGAATACTGCCTTTTGGGATGATGTACAGTATATTTCTTATACTCCTGAAATAAAAGATAAGTTTAATTACTTTGTCAATATCAAAAAAGCAAACCCTTCCATAAATGCATTGATGACTTTTGCCTACGCTAATTACGCCAGACAAACAGAAAGCATGACAGATGCGCAGGTGATAAGTGAAATCATGCTGCATTTAAAAGACATGTATGGTAGTAGCATACCTAATCCGACTAATTTTTTGCGTACTAAATGGAATAGCAATATCAACAGTTACGGTGCCTATTCTTACACGGCAGTGGGTACAGAAATGAGTCATTTTGAAGACCTTGCAGCAACGGTGAACGATCAGTTGTTTTTTTGCGGAGAGCACACCGAAGTTGATTACTTTTCTACTGCACATGGTGCTTATTTAAGTGGCATAAGAGAAGCTGATAATATTATTGATTTACTTTAAACTATGGAAGATAAATCTCAAGCATACAGACAGCCTTTAGTAACCGCAACCGGTATTATTTTAGGCTTCATCTTAAATTTTGCAGCCTCATTCGTAAAGTCTGAGAGTATGGTATCTGATATAATTTCCTATCTTATTGGAATATTTATTCTGACCGGCATCATTTGCTTGATTGCTGTACTGTACAGAGCTTTAAAGATGAATGCAGCTGATATAAATACGGAAAAATATTATCAAAAAACACTAAAACTATTTATATTTGGCATCAGCATTTCTTTTGCGGGAGTGCTTATAGATATGTTCACAAATTTTGTAAGCGAGTAAATCGCAAACTAACTTTCTTTATACCCGAATTTTTTCAGCATACTGTCATTATTGCGCCAGTCGTCCGATACTTTGACGAAGGTTTGTAAAAACACTTGCTTGCCGAAAAAGGCTTCCATATCTTTGCGTGCCTGTGTACCTACTCGTTTCAGCATTTCGCCGTTTTTGCCAATCAGTATCGGCTTCTGCGAATCGCGTTCTACATATATATCCACATGAATGCGAATTATAGTATCGCTGTCTTTAAATGAAGTACAAACAACTTCGCAACTGTAGGGAATTTCCTGTTTGTAATTCAGCAATATCTTTTCGCGCACGATTTCCGTAACAAAAAAGCGCTCAGGCTTATCAGTCAGCGCATCTTTTTCAAAATAAGGAGCTGATTCCGGAATATGTTCCAGTACAAAATGCATCAGCGACTCAATATTGAATTTATGCTGAGCCGAAATCGGCAATACTACAGCCTTGGGAAAGTCTGCCTGCCAAAAGGCAATTGCATCTTCGACTTCTTTTTGCTGAAATAAATCGATTTTATTCAACAACAATACAGTAGGCGTTTTGAGCTCTTTTATTTTCTGATAAACTGCAGGTTGAGTATCGGGTTTGTCACCCGCTTCAGCCATATAGATAAATACATCCGCATCATCCAATGAAGTATAGACAAAATCCATCATGGATTCCTGCATTTTATAAGCAGGCTGAATGATACCCGGCAAGTCAGAAATCACCAATTGAAAATCTTCGCCATTGAGGATACCCAAAATGCGATGTCGGGTAGTTTGAGCTTTAGAGGTGATAATAGAAATCTTCTCTCCTACCCAGGCATTCATCAAGGTAGATTTGCCTACATTGGGTTTGCCCAAAATATTAATATATCCGGATTTGTGTGCCATGATTTAAGGATGTAAAAATACAGCTATTTTGGGAAAATAAGTTATACTAACTTTTATTTGCAACTCGGCATAGCCGTTACTATAAAAGTACAGGTGTCATTTTGTATGACACCTGTAAAATGCACATAATTTTAATGAGGCTATTTTAGTGTTATGGAATTGCAGCCAAACATTCTATTCACAAAGCTAAACGAAAGTATAGCTATTAAAAGTTGATTATCTCATAATTACCAGTTTGTGTTTTATAACTTCAGTGTCAGAAATTTGGACATTTAATATGTAAACTCCATTAGCTAAATTATTGGTAATAATTTCAGTTTGTTGATTATTTATAGCTTGCTCTAATACTACTCTACCTTCTAAATTCAATATTTCCAATTTTGCCTCTTTTGCTAACCCTTTTTGTATCTTAATTAAAAACTTACCATCATTCGGATTAGGATAGATAGACAAAATATTTACATTAAGCGATGAAATTAAATCAGTATAAATAACATTCACTAATTGACATGTATCATCACTTCCGCAGTTATTATTTGCTGTTAAACAAACTGTATAATTGCCAGCTGCAACATATGTAATTGTTGGATTAACTAGAGTAGAACTTTGACCATTGCCAAAATTCCACAGATAGGATGTTGAGTTGAGTGTATTATTTTGAAAGCTAACAGTTAACCCAGAAATACTTGAAGAGAAGCTTGAAATTGGCTTATTACATTCTATTACAGTTACTGTAGTAGAACAAAAAACATTCCTGTTTCTGTCTTCAATTTGCAATAACCATGTACCGGCATTTGATAAGATTCCGGTTGAAGTCATATTTAAAGTTGCAACTTGTCCTGTTTGTAAGTTGACATTTGCAGAATCCAGATAAAATCCGGAATTAGCATTTCTCCACGTTAAATATAACATACCATTATAAGCACCCTGTCCTGTATTTATCACGCTCATTGACATATTTGCAGGACTCCCTTTAATTAAAGGATTTGGGTTAATAATTGCTTGACCATTACAAACTAAATTTGGTTGTGGCAAGCTGACAGTTACTTGTTTACAAACCTGAACCGAATTACAAGCATTTGATGCTGTTAAACAAATAGTATAGTTACCTGCTTGAGAATATGTAATTGTTGGGTTAGCTACTGTAGAAGTTTGACCATTGCCAAAATCCCAAACGTAAGATGTTGCACCAGTACTTAAATTACTTAATGTTACTGTTAGATTACTAACAGATGTATTAAAATTTGCTTGAATGGATGAATCGTTATTTGGGAAAATTGTATATAATCTCCTTGGGTTTGTACTATAATCAATCGCTATTTGAAAACCGTTTGCTGGAATTATGTATTGACCAACATTATTAACTAATGATTGACCTGTAGTTACTTTAAAAACTCGACTATTTGTACTCGTATTTTCAATTGCATATTGCTTAGTATTATCAATCCAAGTATTATTTCTAATTATTTCAGTTCCAGATAAAGTATTTAATAGTACATTATTTACAGATACCGTTTTGCCATCCGTTTGAACTTTAATACTATCTCCCATTTGATTTTCATAATACCATCTGGTATTGGGCATATTTTTAGTAAGAGTATAAGTATTATTTGCTCCTTCTGTATATACTCTCATATTATTATAGAATGCTTCTGTACATCCATTACCTGTACACTTCCAACCATCAGACAAATAGACTTGTATCTGACCATTTGCTTTTTTTGTAAATGACCATAAATTATTTTGGCTATCTGCTCCACCATCATTCGTGTTGGCAATAGTTACTGGACTGCTCCATGTAGTTCCGTTCATTACTCGCATATACAACGGAGCACCGTAAGACCACCAACCATTGTTTGTATAGTACATTCGTAATTTCCCATCATAACCATACATTAAATGGTATGGAGCCGTTCTGTTATAGCTTTGTCCATTTCCACTTCCTAATGTTGAATCTCTTTTTACCCAAGTACCGCTTACATTATTTGCATATACTAATCTACCAGATATTAATCCATAATATCCTCCCGTCACACCTTCCACATAAGCTATATGTATTTTGCCCATACTATCTATAGTCATTACATGCTCTGTAGAACCAATAGTTGTATTTAATATATCTTGTGTTGTCCATGTTTTTCCATCAGTAGATGTAGATAATTTTACTTTTGCATCGAAGCTATTATTTGGATTAGATTGTAAATAGTGTCCATTTGACCACACTAAATAATGTGTTCCGTTATAATAAAAATAACCCTCTTTATTGAGTTGTGGTGCAGTATTTAATACACTATAGATATCAAACTTGTTAATGGTATCACAGGTAGTAACTACAATCATTTTACAAACTTTATTCGTATCACAAGAATTCGTTGCGGTTAAACATACATTGTAATTACCAGCTGTTGAATAGGTAACATTTGGATTCTGCAAAGTAGATGTTTGACCATTTCCAAAATTCCAATTATACGTTACTCCATTTAAACTTGCATTCGTAAAATTAGTAGTTAATCCGTTCGATACAAATGTAAATTGTGCAGTAGGCTTTATACAAGTACTGCTTACTGTTACAGTCTGACAATAGTTTGTACTTCCACAACTATTAGTTGCTGTAAGACAAACATTATACGTACCTGCCGCTGTGTAGGTAACACTTGGATTCTGCTGTGTAGAGGTTTGTCCATTGCCAAAATTCCAACTGTAAGTCGTAGCATTACTGCTTGTATTATTCATCGCAACGGCTAAACTGTTCGTTGAGTATGAAAAATTGGCCGTTGGATAAGTGCAATTATTAAGTGTTGTAATCCTAATCGTATCTGTAAAGTTTGCACTGCAATTTGATTTGACTCTAAAATCATACGATGTATTTGGAGTTAAGCCAGAACCCGTAAAAGTTCCTAGATTTACTGATGAAGATGCTAATATCCATGTAGTAGAAGTAGCTGCTTTCCATTCTAATGTATAAGAATAGCCAGCAGTATATGTCCAATTTAAGGTAACTGCATTGGTGGTAATGTTGGTTGCATTTAAGTCTGTTACAGCAACACAATTCGCTAACGTTGTAAAGTTGGCACCATCTACATAAGTAGCATTACAATTTGTTTTTACACGCCAGTTATAAGTAATATTGGCACTTAAACCTGTAACGGTATAATTTCCTGTTCCTACTGTTGAAGACGCTATTATCCATGTTGTAGATGTACTAGCTTTGTATTCTACAGTATAGGTTTGACCGCTGGTATAGTTCCAGTTTAATGTTGCACCTGTACTTCCAATATTAGATACATTTAAATTAGATACTGTAACACAATTTGAAAGTGTCGTAAAGTTAGCACCATCTATATATGTTGTATTACAGTTGGCTTTTACACGCCAGTTGTAAGTAGTGTTGGCGCTTAAACCAGTAACAGTATAATTTCCTGCACTTACTGATGAAGATGCTGTTATCCATGTGGAAGACGAACTAGCTTTGTATTCAACGGTATAGGTTTGACCGCTGGTATAGTTCCAGTTTAAAGATGCACCTGTGCTGCCTAAATTGCTTACACTTAAATTGACTGGTGCTATGCAACTAGTATTACCACTCACCACTACTGTAGTGCGATTGCCTAATGCATCGTAATTATA
>CAYVGM010000086.1:4424-10139 GCA_964451125.1 uncultured Chitinophagales bacterium | reverse complement strand
TCTCCCGGTGGGAGTTTATCCGTTTATTTTAAACAGCAAGAGCATTCTTTCAGTGATATCTGGCTTGAAGGTCCTGCGGAATTTGTTTATAACGGTGAAATAGAAATAAAGGAGGTTGCACGTGATTAAGTATTATGTAAAAAAAGGCACAACCTTAGAGATGACCGATCAGGCCTGCAGTAATTGCTGGATTAATATCGTTCCTCCATTTAATATGGACAGGCTGGAGCGTTTATCAACTGAGCTTGAAATTCCTTATTCATTTATCGTCGATTGTATTGACCAGTACGAACGCTCTCGCTATGAAAAAGAAGATGATGTCAGATTAATCGTTATTAATACCCCTATTTTAAATGAAGGATTTGATGCCGAAGATGAGGCAACTTATATCACGGTTCCTGTCGGAATTATTTTAGTCAAAGACATTCTTGTTACGGTATGTTCTGTCAACAATCCTATGATAGAATGGTTTGAAAAAAACCTGTTGAAAAATCTTTCCTTTGAAGACAGAGGCATGTTCGTGTTGCGCATCTTTGAACGCAATGTCCATTATTTTTTATACTATCTGAGGGAAATTAACAAACGCATTTCGCAAGTTGAAAAGGAACTGAATTACAGCAGCCGTAATGCAGAATTAAATAAATTACTGCACTTACAAAAAGCCTTGATTTATTTTGTGAATGACCTGAGAGCTAACGAAATGATGCAAATGAAAGTGCACCGCACAAATTTCCTCGAGGTAAAAGACAACGAAGATGCCATGGAGTTATTTCAGGATGTAATGATTGACAATTCACAAGCATTGGAAATGGCAAATGTTTACTCGAATATCCTGGGCAATATGATGGGTGCATTTGCTTCCATTATTTCCAACAACTTAGGACATGTCGTTAATCGTCTGACTGCGGTAACGATAGCCTTGATGCTGCCCACACTCATAGCCGGAATATATGGGATGAATATCGATTTGCCCTTTCAGCACTCTTCACATTCATTTTTAATTGTCAGCCTGATATGCATACTCAGTACTGTTGTTTTAGTTTATTATTTTAGGGTAAAAAAATGGCTGTAACCGACGATAAAAATCTGACGACGATTCGGAATATCCTGATGTTTTTTGCCAGCATCGTGATGATGTATTTATTATATCTGCTTAAAGACATCTTAATTCCATTATTTCTGGCTATGTTTTTAGCCTTGCTGTTTCAGCCCATCTTAGCAGCTTTTGAGCGACGCAAAGTGCCCATGATTGCCGGAGTAAGTATCATCTGGTTGATTTTTATTATTGCCATGGCAGGCATCGGCACTATTATTTATAAAACAGGAATGGACTTATATCATGAGAAGGCTGTTTTTATTGCCAATGCAAAGGATAAGCTCATTGATTTTATTGATTTATACAAAAGATTTACCAACAGAGAACTTGATTTTGAGGCAACTGTAGACAATATTGGCGATTTTTTGCGCTCACAGCTTACCATGGAAAACTCCACTTCATATCTTGGTGCCATCGGGATGCTACTGGAAGAATTTTTATTGACAGCTGTGTTTTTAGCTATCTTTTTATCCGGTATTATGCGCTATGAAAATTACCTTCATTACCTCGGCGGGAATGATGGAGGCGGAAAATTTATACATGCCTTTGAACAAGTTAAAAATGCTATCGTTCAATATGTTAAAGTAAAAATAGTAATTAGTACACTATATGGCATCGGTGTGGCTATTATATGTAAATTATTCGGTCTGCAAGTCGCATTTTTTTGGGGCTTTATTGGATTAGTACTCAATTTTCTGCCTGTTATTGGAGCACTTATCGGCTTAATTCCTGTGTTTTTAATGGCTATGATACAATATGATTCAATGGCCACACCCTGGATACTCATTTTCATTTGTTATGCCTTTCATTTTATTTTGGCATCGCTGATAGAACCGTTTTTCATGGGAGCAAAAACTTCATTAAACGTAATTGCGGTCATTGTAGGTTTATTATTCTGGGGTTTTATCTGGGGCATTTACGGTGTATTCTTATCTGTTCCGTTAATGGTGCTTACCAAAGTAATTCTGTCTCAAATTGAAGGTGCTGAAGTTATTGTCAGGTTGCTGGGCTCTCAAAAAGATGTGAAATAAGATTTATCTTGCAAATCTTTATCTTGTAAAAAATCAACTCTTCTTTTTATCAAATCAAGGACTATCAGACAATAAAAATTCAACAAAAATATTGATATAACTCTTAAACTTCATTTCTAAATCCTGTTTCAATCGGCATAACAAAATGCAGTATTCTTCATATATTCGCAGTTCGACTCTCAACTATGCTGTTTAATTCACTTCACTTTGTTATTTTCTTTCCGCTATTTCTTTGCGCCTACTTTTTAGTGCCACGCAAAGATCAGTACAAAGTGATGCTTTTGGGTGGTTATTACTTTTACGGGAGTTTCAACTGGTATCTCTTATTGATTTTGTTCGGCATCACCTGCAATGATTTTTTTGCCGGAAAAATGATAGAAAAAACAACTGAGCCACACAAACGCAAACGGTGGTTAATGCTTAGCATAGCAGGCAATTTAGGCGTTTTGATAGTGTGTAAATATCTGAATTTTATTGATGACAACCTCCGGGAAATATTCGCCTTTTTTCATATTAACTGGCCGATAGCCGAAGCTGCAATGAACGACTGGATTGTTCCGGTTGGCGTTTCTTTTATTACCTTTCAATCTTTGTCGTACACAATTGACGTTTACAAAGGGCTGATTCGTGCCGAAAAAAGCTTTGGTCATTTTTGTGCATTTACTGCCTTCTGGCCTGTTATGGTGAATGGTCCGATTGAGCGTGGAAAAAACCTGCTGCCTCAGATTCATCAGGAACATGCATTTGATGTTTTTCGACTGAAAGAGGGCTTATTGAGAATGGCTTGGGGCATGTTCAAGAAGGTGGTTATTGCCGATAGGCTTGCTTTTTATGTGGATGATTTTTATGCGCATTACAATGATGTCAGTGGCTGGACAATCTGGATAGGAGGTTTTTTATTTTTACTGCAAGTTTATTGTGATTTTTCAGGCTATTCAGATATTGCCATTGGCTGTGCCAGAATATTAGGCATAAATGTTATGGAAAATTTCAAACGTCCTTTGTATTCTAAGAATATGTCTGACTTTTGGACACGCTGGCATATTTCATTATCGACCTGGCTTACTGATTATGTTTTTTATTATTTAGGAGCCTATAAAGCCGGCAGTTTGAAAGTTGTTTTCAATGTCATTTTTGTACTTACGCTGTGTGGTTTGTGGCATGGTGCCAACTGGCCCATGATATTGGCATTTACCTTAATCGGTATATTTATGGCAATCCGTTTCTTGTGGCAGCAATATATAGTTCGCCAAATAAAACCCAGCAATCTGTATAAGATTTCAGATAAATATATTCCTTCATTTATGCATGTCATCCTTACAATCAGCATTTTTATATTTTGCTTTATCTTGTTTAGGGTGAATAGTTTTGAAGTTACCTATAACAAATTGCATGCTGAAGCACCCTTAAACTGGGTTGAAATTGCAAAGCCATTATATCAGCACATGTTTAACTTAACCAGTGCAACTTATTTGCTACCATGGTTAAATTTTAAAGGCACTACCACCTTATTTATATTAATGTTTTATATCCTTATTTTATTAGCCAGTGAATATGTCATCGGCGACCGTAAGATAGAAGAAGTAGTATTACCCAAAAGCAACCTGATACGCTGGAGTGTGTACTTGTTTTTGTTATTTTCCATAGTCTGGTTTGGCGTCTTCAATAACACTACCTTTGTATACTTTCAATACTGATCATGCTAAGAAAACAAATTAAAAATAGTATCGTTTTATTTTTTGCTCTCTGGGTTGTTTGTCTAATCATGTCATTTATATTTCCATTTTATTGGGGAGAAAGTACACAGACTACAAAGTTTGAATATTACAAAAAAAACAAAGAAAAATTCAATGCTGTTTATTTGGGTGGCAGCTTAGAATACAGACATATCAATCCTGCAATAGTAGACAGTATTTGTCAGTTAAACGGACTGGATTTTCATTCATTCAATATGGCTTCTGATGGTCATAATATTATTCAGGAAATGACCGATTTGGATGGATTGCTGGCGATAGACAATCCAAAACTAAAATATGTTTTTATCAGTATCAGCAGCGAGCCTTATTTTTTTAAAGCAAATCTGCATACCTCAAAATGGATTTCATGGCATACGGCAAAATCTACTTACAGAGCTTTGCGTATAATTCCAACACTGAAGGATGACACGAAAACTAAAGCTCAGTATTGCATGTACTACCCGATGAGCTGGATGGAAAATTTTTTCAAGTTTGGCAATATGACGGATGCATTAGCCTACTTTAAAAACAAGTCTCATCCTGATTTAGCTTATTTAGGACCAAGAAACAATGGCTATTATCCGTATGACTTAGAAGCCAATCATACCGTAGTAGAAGACCCTAATAATGATAAATTAATTCGGGCTTCGCATGATGACTTTGTACAGAACAAAGTAAAACGAGATAGTTTGGCAAATGAAATTTTAAAGAGTTTTTCACAATACAAAAGTGATGATAAGCCCAATAAAGCTGAATATAATTTGCTGATGGAAGCTTATAAAAAATGCGCTAAGAAAAAAATACAGCTCATTTTTATGCTTCCGCCAAAGGCAAGAACCAGTTATTCCTTTTTATTGCCATTATTCCATGCCATGCCTGACGGGACAAAGATTGAACTGGCTGACCCGCGAAAATACCCGGAATTTTATCAACTGGAATATGGCTATAATTTCCATCATTTAAATAATAAAGGGGCAACTTTAGAAAGCAAAATTTTGGGAGAACAAGTAGCTAATTTACTAAAATAGTCAGCAATAGATATTATTCTGTCAGACACAATTTCAGACGGATTATTTTTTTCACAGAAGCATTTATCTGCTTAGAAAGAAATGTATCTTTCTGCATTTCATCTAAAATTTGCTGATGTAATTTGCGTGGGTTTACCGGCATTAAAATCAAATCAATACCTGCTTTCAAGGCTTTAAAATCGGCATCGGGAATCGTGGCCACACCCAGCATATTCATGGCATCCGTAACGGCAACACCCTTGAATTGCAGTTTATTTTTCAATAAGCCATTTACTATATCTGCGCTGATAGTAGAAGGCTCGTTAAATGTACTCCAGTCCTGATTATTCTTAACAGCAATATGTCCTACCATGGTAAATATAGGCTTTGACGCCTGATAAACAGAATCGAAATTTTGAAGTTCTTTCAATGCTCCGTTGATATAAACCAGATTTTTATGCGAATCGCCGGTTACATTTCCATGTCCGGGAAAATGCTTGATACTCGTAGCAATTTGTTGCTCTTGCGTTTGTGAGATAAACTGATTCGATAGATGTACAATTGCTGAATCATTTTTTCCGAACGAACGATTATTAATCACAGCCGTATTAAATGCTTTATCTACAACCGGAGCAAAATTAATTTGTATGCCTGTTCTCCTTAAAGTAGCAGTAATGGTATCGGTATATTGCTTCAATAGTGAGTCATTGGTCAATAGATTAGTTTTGGGTACTTTGCTGCTCCCAAAGTATTTCATGTTAAACAAAGATGGTTCACAGTCGCAGGCATACAAATTTTGGAGATGTTGTTGTAAAGAATCAAATTGATTAATCTGATTTTTTATC
>CAYVGM010000086.1:0-4324 GCA_964451125.1 uncultured Chitinophagales bacterium | reverse complement strand
TGGAACGATGACCTCTATAGTTGCCTCTATTTTCTCGATTAAAGTTGCTCTCGGCACATCTTTGAAAGAAAACTCCAAATCCCGCTGGCGGATATATCCACTGTTTCCTAAAGTAGCTCCAATAAAGTGATTCAAATTACCAATAAGATGTAAGCATAAATTGCCGGCAGAGTTTGAAATTTGATTTTCGGTCAGCCACATCTTATTTTCATCCTTATACAGAAGGATTTCTTCTTTGAGTTTTAATAAATCGCGTTCAAATAATTCAGCTAAAGTTTTTGACAGCATAGTACAAAATTAAAAACCGGTTAATAAAGCTTGTTTAATTTTCTTGTCTTTAGGGCGTTTGCCAACATACATCTCAAATAAGGCTTGTGCAAATCCAATGCCATTCTTGAGTTTACCTTCTTGTTTTTCATTTTTAAAGAGCAACAATTCGCCTTTTGAAGTAAGATAAATATCAACAATATCTTTATAGCCGATCCCGATTTCTTTCAATGTAGAAGTTATTTGTTCAACAGACTCTTTCAGCTCAGCATAATGACTGCTGCCCACGCTGTCTTTTATGCCATTGCGAATATTATCAATTACCAGATCAGTAGTGGCTAAGGGTGTGCAAATTATCATTCTAATATCACGTTCTATGGAGCTGTTGATAGCTATATCTTCATCTGTAATCGGACTTTCGGCATAAAGTGCAATAACATAAGTTTGAACAAAAAACTTTGAGCGTACAGCTGCTCCGTTTAGCTGCAATTTCTTTTTATGTAAATTTATGGAAAGGCTTATTTCTATTCCGGCTAGTTTCATATAAAATTTTAGTCAAAAATAATAAACTACATGGAATTAACTGTTTTTGCATTAATTTAAAAGTCCATTAGAATTATAAAATCTTATTATCTTTACTCTTGCTCTGGGAGTATCCTGATGTATTCGGGATTGAGAAATATCCTTAGAACCTGATGTGGTTAATACCATCGAAGGGAATGAGTACACCGATAAGTCCTCAGAGTTTTATTGCAAAAATTTGTACAACTGCTTAATTCATTTGTGCTGAAAAAATAAAGTAAGATGAACATTCGTATTAACAATCAAGATTATGAATTTGAAGAAAATACAACTTTGTTTCAGGCATTAGTATTTTTACAAATGCAGCATAAAAAAGGAATAGCCGTAGCAGTGAATGAAGAAATAATTCCTCAAAGTAAATGGGATGAAACAAGATTAAACATGGAGGATAAAATAATCATTATTGGAGCAGTTGCAGGTGGGTAAATTGCAATTAGCAAATGTGGAAATGTGAAAATGTACCGATATACCGATGTATGAAATGTGGAAATGGGAGAATTTGGAAATGTGATAATGTACCGATATACTGATGTATGAAATGTGGAAATGTTATATTATATTAACTCAAACAATAACTGTAATAAGCCACGTAGTGGCGTATCCTTTGTAACCCAAAAACATCATCATCAATTAGCCATGTAGTGGCGTAATTTTAGTAAAGAAAACATCTATGCAAAAGACAATCACCACCACTCCATTCCCGAATTCTAAAAAGATTTATGTAAAGGGCAAGCTGAATAATATCCACGTTGCCATGCGGGAAATTTCGTTATCCCCCACTAAAAACAATGGCAAACTGACTGCCAATAATCCTGTTACGGTCTATGATACGTCGGGACCATATACCGACAACAACTACATCGTTGATATAAAAAAGGGCTTGCCGCGTTTGCGTGAACAATGGATAACAGACAGAAATGATGTGGAAGAACTGTATGAAGTAAGCTCGGATTATGGAAAAAAAAGACTGCATGACGACAGCCTCCACCACCTGCGTTTTGAGCATATTGCAAAACCGCTGCGTGCTAAAAATGGTAGCAATGTAACTCAATTACATTATGCTAAAATGGGCATCATCACGCCGGAAATGGAATATATTGCAATTCGAGAAAATCAGAAAATAGAAGAATATAATAAAAATCTGAATGGACAAGCAGCCCTTTTATGTCAGCAGCACCCGGGCGAAAGTTTTGGTGCCAACACACCTACATCTTTTATCACCCCAGAATTTGTACGAAAGGAAGTAGCCGAAGGCAGGGCTATTATCCCGTCTAACATCAACCATCCTGAAAGCGAACCGATGATTATCGGGCGCAATTTCTTGGTGAAAATAAATGCCAATATCGGCAACAGTGCCGTTACTTCCAGCATAGAAGAAGAAGTAGAAAAAGCAGTTTGGGCTTGTCGCTGGGGTGCTGATACCATTATGGATTTATCCACCGGGAAAAACATACATGAAACGCGCGAATGGATTATCCGCAATTCGCCCGTTCCGGTTGGCACGGTGCCTATTTACCAAGCACTCGAAAAAGTGAATGGCAAAGCTGAAGATTTGACTTGGGAAATTTTCAGAGATACTTTGATAGAACAAGCCGAGCAAGGTGTGGATTATTTTACTATCCATGCCGGTGTGTTGTTGCGTTATATTCCATTGACGGCAAAACGAGTTACCGGTATTGTGTCGCGCGGTGGCAGTATTATGGCAAAATGGTGTCTGGCACATCATCAGGAAAGTTTCTTATACACGCATTTTGAAGACATCTGCGAGATAATGAAACAGTATGATGTGGCATTCTCTTTGGGTGACGGCTTGCGTCCGGGTTCTATTGCCGATGCCAATGATGCTGCGCAATTTGCAGAACTGGAAACTTTGGGCGAGCTCACAAAAATAGCATGGCAACATGATGTGCAAGTGATGATAGAAGGCCCCGGACATGTGCCGATGCATCTCATTAAAGAAAATATGGACAAACAATTAAAGGAATGCCACGAAGCTCCTTTTTATACCTTAGGCCCATTGACTACAGATATTGCACCGGGCTACGATCATATTACATCAGCCATAGGTGCGGCGATGATAGGCTGGTACGGATGTGCCATGTTGTGTTATGTTACACCCAAAGAACATTTGGGTTTGCCCAATAAAGAAGATGTGCGTGTTGGCGTGATTACATATAAATTAGCGGCGCATGCAGCAGACTTAGCCAAAGGCCATCCGGGAGCGCAATACCGGGATAATGCACTGAGCAAAGCCCGCTTTGAGTTCAGGTGGCAAGACCAGTTTAACCTGAGTTTAGACCCCGAGAAAGCTTTGGAATTTCATGATGAAACACTTCCAGCAGATGGTGCAAAGATTGCACACTTTTGTTCGATGTGCGGCCCGCATTTTTGCAGTATGAAAATCACACAGGAAGTGCGCGACTTTGCAGAAAAAGGGATGCACGAAAAATCAGAAGAATTTAAAGAAAAGGGAAGTGAGATTTATAGTTGATGATTTATTAGTTTAGTAGTTGGATGGTTTAATAATTTAGCAGAGAACAAGTTTTATTCTTGTCAGAAAGCCACGTAGTGGCGACACCTTTATTGGTGGATTAGTTAATTGGTTTAATAGTTAATTAGTTTGACAGTTTTTTATGTATTTAAGTAATTCTTAGTTTATTAGAATGCCACTTAGTGGCGCAACCTTTTTAACCAAAAAAGACAAATGTAAACAAGCCACGTAGTGGCGACACCTTTTTTAGTTAGTTTATTAGTTTAATAATTTAATAATTTATTAGTTATATGAATTTATATTTATTGTCAGAAAGCCACGTATTGGCGCAACCTTTCATTGGTGGATTGCTGATTGGTGGATTAGTAAAATAGTTTGATTGTTTAGTAGTGGTACATAATCATAGTTTTATTTTTATCTTGTTTGCATTTTATCAATTACAAAATCTAACAACATGTATCATACGCTTAAAGAATTTACTGAGGAGTACAAAATGGAAAGTCAGTCCACCCTAAAACTGTTGAACGTGCTAACGACCGAAAGTCTATACAAAACCGTTGATGGAAAGGTGCGTTCTATCGGCAGGCTTACTTATCATATTGCACATACTGTTTCGGAGATGATGAGTAAAACAGGCTTAAACATTCCGTTTGAGATAAAGAACCCTGCGGAAGACACAAGCATAACAGCAGCACAACTCGCCACTGCATATACACAAGCCGCAGCTACTTTATTGGCAGAAATGGAAGCCAAATGGACAGATGCCTCTTTGCAAGACTCCAATAATTTGTACGGTATGGAATGGTCGAATGCGCTTACCCTTTCCATTCTGTTAAAACACGAAATACACCACCGCGGGCAGCTTACCGTTTTGATGCGCTTAGCCGGATTAATCGTTCCGGGTATTTATGGTCCAAGTGCCGAAGAGTGGGAGCAGTATGGAATGAAAATGGAAGAGTAAAGAGTAATTTATTCTGACCAAAA
>CAYVGM010000085.1:0-10161 GCA_964451125.1 uncultured Chitinophagales bacterium | reverse complement strand
TGATACTTTCGCCATCTTTAATTAAGCCCGAGCTAAACGAGTTGTTCAATATGGTTATTAAGCCGTTTTTATCAGGATGTACAATGCAAAGGTATCTTCCATATATGGGTTTAAACGCTACACAATGGGCTTTTGAAGAATACACACAAGAAGGATTTAAGCCAATTACAGACAAAAGACGTGCTGAAATAGTAAACTCTATTGAAGGGACTAAAAACACTTACCAAGTTAAACTATTGAAGTATTTACAAGATGCTAAATATACGTTTGACGGTGTAGTTTATCCAAAAAAAGTATGTGGACAAACAAAACCACGCCTTTCGTTTTCAATTATAGGCGCAGGGAGTACTAATAAACATTTTAACAACAAATATGAATGATTGTATTGACATATTAAGAAGCATTGGCGCAACTTGTACATCAATAAATCAAATTGGTGGCGTTGATAAGCGTGTTTGGGTTACTCAATTAAGTCAAATTGAAAGTTATACTTTTGATTCTGACGGATACTTAAATAGTTTAACAACAAAAGAATACAACAACTCTAATTACCGATATGAATTAGCACAAATTGTAGGCAAAAAGAATACACATAGCGGAAATTATGAAGGCATTGTTGGCACAAATGTAAGTTTTGTTAAGCAAAATGCAGTTATTAAAATTTACACCGATTCGCCAAGTGACAGAGACAAAGTAGTTGAATTGTTTGACGCACAAGAGCTTGTTGTTTTCTTCGAAAATAACAACGGTAAGATTGAAGTATATGGACTTGATAAAGGTTTAGAAGGTTCAGCTTTAGTTGGCGGTACTGGAACTGAATTGCAAGATGACACAGCAGTTACGATTACATTAACCGGAGACCAAAATAAATTACCTTACTTTTTTTTATATGGTGGTTCACTTGATACATCTATTCAATATTTAGATAATATAGGTTTGCAACCAATTTATTCCATCCAATCCTACACAGCCGGACTTTCTCCAATCACATTCACTCCAGACGGCTCAAACGGATGGAATGTTGGTATTGTAGCCAAACCAACAACGGTACAACTACCAAGTGGGCAATCTATTGATTTTGTGAATTACAATATACATCATTATGTAGGAGGTAGCGAAACAATATTATTAGACGGAAATTTAACAGCAGACGATACAATAAACACTGGCGCAAATGGTGCAGGTGTTTATGAGGTAAATCTAAGCTATACTCTTTTAGATGGTTCGTATTTTGGTGTAGCATTTTTGTTTGTTGTTGATGCGACTAATAATATACTTCATTCATGGTCAAATAATGGCACTCATGTTAATTCAGTTAGTGGATTAGTGATGGACTTATCGGCAGATATTGTAGATGCTTTGAATATGCCTTTAACATGGAAAGCATTTAATGGCGCATTAAACAGCGTAGGAACTGGCAAAGATGCGGTTATTACATTGCCGGTAGGCACAACGGATATAGGCATTGAGGTTACACTTGATTCGGTATTTTCAGATTATCCAGATCCGACATATTTATCGGGATTTTCAGTAGTTATTTCATAATAAATTAAATAAAAAACAATGGTACGATTATCAGCAACACAAACAGTCCCTTTTATTGGAACTGGTACAACTGTTACGGAAGCAGCAGAAGTGGCAGGGGCGCAATACGAAACTTTTAAATCTGAAAATCCAAACAAAGGGTTCTTGGGTTATGCTACATCAAACTTTGTGCAAGATGTAGATTCAGTCGCTACACAGCATTTTGTTATTTGGGCAACGGTAACGAAAAACGATTTACCTGACTGACTGACTAATGAAATGCGTAAAAGACCTAAAGGTATTAAAAGGCCTGTTGCGTAATTTTGACCTAGTGCTGATTTCCCTTTGTTGGTTAATCAGCACTTTTCAAGGTCAAATGGAGTATGCTTTTGCAGTAAGATTGCACTTTTTATTGATGGCCATTGCTATTTCATTAGTAGCAACACCAAGACGAAAAGATCATTGGTTTATTTATGCTTTTTGGGAGTTATCAATTTACAATGTATTTGACGAAGTGATGGGTGGTGGCGATAGTTATTCATGGTATGAATTACCAGTAATGGTAATAATACTGTTTCATTCATGGTATAAATTTAAAAAGTGACGGTTTTAGAAGTGGTAAAGTTAGGTTATTGGATATTGAAACTATTAGGGTTTCCGTTGATTGCATTAATTTACGGTTACGATTTTAAGCAGTACGAGTATTTTTTCGACCGACATATTGATGATGTATTGAAGCTGACGATTGGGAGCGGTGTTGGTATTGTTGAGGCTATTAATCAGTTCTCGCAATCGGTATCAATGGAATCGTCTATAAAAACAATACTATTCGGGATATTCTTAGTTGCGGTAAAAACGGTTGTTGGGGTTATCGTAACAGCGATTGCAACATGGCTACTAAAAATCGTTTCGCCATTCTTTGTAAAACGTAGCGAACCGCTTAGGCATTGGCTAAAAAAAACAATCAAATGAAATCAATAGTAAAAAATTGGAAAACATCGCTTGTGGCATTGGCTGGCATTTTAAGCCTTTTTGTTTCACTTGCACTACTTATAACGAAAACAATTACATCGTCTGATTTTGCGGTTATTATGGGCGCAATAGGTGTGTTTTTAGTCACGCTCGTTTCTGCGTTTGCAAAGGATGGGGATAAAACAGGGGTATGACACCACAACTAGAGCAACTTATAAAGCACTATGAATCACTACACGATGGCGATTTAAGTGCTATTGGATTACAGCCTAAAATGGACTGTTTGGGAATATGGACTGAGGGTTGGGGTGCTGTGATTTACGATGCTAATAATCGAATGGTTAAAGGTGCTCCAAATAAGGCATTAGCTGTACAATTTTCAAAGATAAAGACCGAAGCAGAAGCACAAGCAGACTTATCTAGTAAAGTGAGTAGAATCGAGGCAAATGTACGTGCCATTGTAAATAAAAACATTGGACTAAAACAACATCAAATAGACGCTTTAACCGACTTTGCATATAACTGCGGTTTAGGTTCTTTGAAGTCTTCCACAGCTTTGCGATTAATCAATAAAGGCGATTTGGGTGGAGTAGATGCTTTGTTGAAATGGAATAAGGGGAAAGATGCAAAAGGCAATATGATTGAGTTGAAAGGATTAACATATCGTAGGCAATCTGAAATACATTTATTTAAGACTGGAGAAGTAAAGTTTTTCAATTAATTTGGTTTTATAGAAATAGTGTTTTATGTTTGTGATGTAAAAGAAATCATCCATAATGACAGAAAGGCTACTCTAAACGGTAGCCTTTTTTGTTTTTCGGAAACTTTGCTAAATTTGTGGAAACAAAACACAAAGCAAGATAATGATTACAGTATCAACAATAGTTATTACAATATACTTTATAGTGTTCTTAGCAATGGCTATTTTTTATTGCTTAGATAATGAAAAGCAAACTTTCAGACACAGTATGTTCGATTTATTTTTAATGATAATATGGCCATTATCGCTATTAATGTTTTTAATTTCAGTACTTAGAAAAAACCAACACCATGACTAAAACCACCGCACTATCAATTATATCCGTTTTTTGGCTACTTTCAATTTTATGTGGAGGTGTTGCAGGGTTTTTCTTGTACCCTCACGTTTACCCATGCAATAGCAATGTAGTGGACGTTAAAGTAGAAGTAACCGATTCTATTGCACCGAATAAAGACACGGTGGCGAAAGTTTGGGATGCTAAGCCGAATAAAGTTGAAACGAGGAAGTATAAAAGTAGCAATGTAGGTTCTAAGCAAATACAGAACTCAATAGTATCAATAGATTCAGCACATGAGGGAGTTTCCAACAAAATAAACATTTGCCTCGACACCAACATCTACAAAAACGACACTATATCAGTTGACAATTTCAGAGCAACGTCAACGGCTTACGTTACGAATAACGAACTTGTGAAACTGCAAATCGAATGGCTAAATTTGAAGCCTGAACTTTGGAAAATAAAACGGGAAACGGTTACAGTAGAGAAAAAGCAGTCACTCGTTAAAATATACACTGGCTTATATGGAGGTGTGGCTATTCAAAATAAAACGGTTGCAAGTTATCATGGTGGAATCGGACTTGATGCGATTATATCAGACCGTCACATGATAGGTTTGCAAGGTGGGTTAAATTCTGCTTTACAAATGGAGTTTGGGGTGCGATTTGGGGAGAAAATAAGATTGAAGAAATGATCATCTTCCCGACACTAATGTCGGGAACATACAAACTCGGTTTGGTTTTGGTTAGGGGTCGGCAGAAATGTCGGCCTTTTTTATTGCGTAAAAAACAGTGAGATAATTAGAACTCATTGAGATAACTCATAGAAAAAGATTAAGAACATTCAGAAAAGTGGGTAAGGAAATAACCTTTTTAAAATATTTATTTTCCGATTATTTGGAATTACGGAAATGTTTTGTAGGTTTGTTGGGCGTAAGCCTTGCCACTAACGTTTTGCAGATTGGCAATCGTTTTAATGTTGCCAATGTGCTGTTATAGGTAGGGCTTCTCACAAAACTTAAATAAAATGAATAAAGTAGTTACAAAAGTACACAGTGAAAAATCACAAGATTGGTACGAAGATTATGAGATTAAAATTAACCCTATAAATGGTTACGATACTATTTACAGAAGGATTTATTATGAAAAAGGGTATGTAAAGAGAATAGTAATTGGATTTACTGCCGAAGAACGTGATTTAGCATACAATTCTTTGAGTGTTTCAAATGAATTAAATGCAGTGAAAAAATCCTTTTGGTATAAGGTCGGAAAGTTCTTCGGAGCGTTCTCTTAGTCTTGCCTATAACGGTTCGGGGCTTGTAGCAGCAGGGGATTTATAGCACTACTGTTGAATATAGCACCAAAGCTGATTAGAAGTACACAGCTTAAAATTTGCACTTCTGCCCCTATTGCTACAAACCCTTGTTAGCTGTTCGGGCTGGTCAAATTCAAGGGTATTAAATTTTAAATTAACAAAAAAATGAAAGCAGTAAAAGTTACTTACAGCAGACTAATTTCAAAAGGCAATTATGAGAATGCCAAAATTGAAATTGAATTACAAGTAGAGGAAGGCGAAAAAGCATCCGAAGTATTTGAAAAGGCAAAAGAATTTGTTGAAAAAAGAATAGCATTTGAAAAGCTATCTGATTACACAATTCAAAATGCAAGAAAAGTTATGGACGATAAACGCAACCATACTTTGGCTCAAATTGAGGAAGCAGAATTGATTTTAGAAAAAGCAAAAGTTCAGGACGACTTACCATTTTAGGTAGGTCGTAAGCCTGACAGCTAACGTTGGGTATAAGACCAGTAGCGGATTTTGAAACACAAAATTATCAAATTATGAATGAACTAAATACAAGCACCGAAGTACCGAACACCACCGAAACCGCTATTGGTTTTATACCGTGTTATCGGCTGCCTTTTCTTTCTCTTTATGAAATTGATGTATTAGAAGGATTAAAAAATATACCAGATAAAAGCCAAGATTTAATAATTGCAGACCCTCCATACTTTAAAATAGTAAAAGACAAATGGGATAATAATTGGAATAACGAAGCAGAGTATTTGAATTGGTGTGAATTGTGGTTAGAAGAATGTTTTAGAGTATTAAATGATAACGGAACATTTTATCTGTGGGGTGGAATTGGAAAGCATAAGGAACACCCATTATTTAAACAAATTGCATTATGTGAAGGTATTGGGTTTGTTTTTCAGGACTGGATAACTTGGAAGAAGCAAAAGGGATTAGGCTCAAAAAAAGGATTTATGTTTATTCGTGAGGAGTTAATTTACTTTACAAAAACAAATAAATTTACTTGTAATACACCATATCTTAATGAAGTGGCAAAAAATCACGGCAGATTGAGTAAAGAAAAAGTAAATTATAAAAGATGCGGAAATGTATGGACTGATGTAAACGAGGTAACTGTTGGAAATTTAATACATACAGAAAGAGTAAAACATCCAACACAAAAACCATTAAAAGCGTGTTTTAGAATAATTGAAACAAGTAGCAACGAAAACGATAATGTTTTAATTCCATTTGCTGGAAGTGGCTCTGAAATTGTTGGATGCAAAGAACTAAAACGAAATTGTATTGCTTTTGAAATAGAAAGTAAATACATTGACATTATAAAGCAACGCACAAATGATGCAGGTACGCTCTTTTAAGGTTGCCGATAACGGTAAACGGCTATGCTTAGTGCCGCATTTGAAAGACTAAGCTAATTTAAACCACAAAAAATTGATATGGAAAATACAGGATTATTTAACGCAGAAGGTAAGGCATTGAGCATAGCCGATGTTATGGCTATGTTGCCGACTGCAATGATTAACAGAGTTGAAGTGATAGATGAAAAAGGCAGAAGCTATGTTAATTGGAAGCCAACAAACAAAACAGAATTACAGGTGCAAGATAATGGCAGAACGCTAAAGGTATTCGTGTCACAAGGCAATTAGCCATAACTATTGGCTAACCGAAACAAATGTATAAGAATGTAGTATTTACGCAACTTACAGTTTGATACATTTATAATTGTATCTCATGGAATAAAAGGCGCTAATTTAGTAATTACCGATTTAGGGTTATTGGATTTAAAAAATGGGAAAATTACAAATAGGGTTTACAATTCCGGCAGCTATGGATATTTCATTAATCGTAAGTTTAAATCTGAAAATAAGCTACCAAAATATCCATTAACAAAAGTGTTGCATATAAAACAGCGACCTCCGATTTATGGACTTTACAATAATCAATAATTTTTAAACAGTAAAAAATAAACAATGGCAAAAAAGACAACAGAGCAAAAAGCGACATTAGCAATGGAACATATCCGAATGTTTACACACTTTAAATTGTCGATATTAGAAGCGCAATGTGGCATCCCGTCAAATTATTTGTGCAAACAGTTGAAAGGTACAGAGATTATGAAAGACAAGCATTACGAGGCACTTTACGACTATTTAAAAAAGACAGCATTTGTAGGATAAAAAAAACTAAAAAATGAAAAACAAAGAAATAAAAAAAAGCAAGGCTAAATTTTTTGCTCAATACTATGGAGTTAAATGTATGTATGTTGGTGGTGTTGGTTTAGTTGAAGTAGGAATTGGAGGGTGGAACATTAGTCATCCTGATTTCTTTTTGAAACTAAAGTCACTTTCTAAAATGTCTGATAATGACGCTATATCATATATTGATTTTTGCGAAAGGTTAGGAGCTGATTTAGTGTATGATAAAAATAAAGTTGAATCTAAAATTGAAATTGCTAAATGGAGAGTTGATGGATGTTTTGAGCAACTTTCACTATACGACTTTGACTATTTAAGGTCAAAAGGATACGCTATGCCGTTCATGGATTTTACTGTTAAAAAACAAGTAGAATTAGGGTGGGTTAAAATAATCTAAACAATTTATTTTTCCGAAAATTTGGAAATTCAAAAGTACTTTGTAGATTTACATTCGTTAAACAACGAAACCATGAAAAACGAACAAATAGCAGAAATCCTACTTTACGCAACAATGATTGTTCTTGTAGCAATCGCAGTAGTAGTAAGTATTTATTAAATAAAAAAACCGCCACAGAAATGAGAAACTGTGACGGTTTTAAAACACAAGCTATGGCAAATATAAAACAAAATTCGACAGATTTAGAACAGCACATCATCGAAGTTACTCAGCAGTACAAAAAAATGATTGGTGCGTTGACCGGAAACAACAACATAGAACTATACATCCAAGTTCGTGGTGCAAGTCTTGAATCATTAGTACAAACATCACAAGAAGTAAAGACGGCTGAAAACTGCGGTATAGACAACAACCTTACCAATCACTACGTCAACATCGACTTTGATAATGTTCACTTATCGCTTAACACACTAAATGAACTGTAATGCTATTTGAAAACCACACAGTAGAAATAGGCAATCGAGTATTCTTTTGCAACGTTCAAATAGATGCTAATGGATGCACACCGATTGGCTTAGTAGAGGTACTACCAAACGCAACAGAACAACCCGTTACACCATACTACCGTCAACGTGTTGTATCGTTACTAAACAGCGAATTTGACGAAGAAATACAACTTGAAAAAGATACAGAGCGTGAAGGCTATGATGCTGACCTAGCCGATAATCAGAACGATGAAAGGAAGATTTTTAAACAGTAAAAAATAGTTTTAACGTATCGGGGCTTGCCGAAGGGTGGGATTCAAGGTACAAAAGTTCAAATTTAGTAACAAAGTAAAATAGAAATACAAATGTTCAATTCAGCACACAAGCCCGCCTTTTGGCAAACCCTTGTTAGGCGATGCTTATCTTATTTGCCAAAGTTTTTAACTCATAATTATTGTGATAGTTGTGGGTGGACAAAAAATGAACTATATGTTACAAAAATGTTTTCAGAAGAAGGTTTTGTAGAATGTTCAGAATGTATTATGAAACCAATTAAATAAAAAATAAAATGACAAACAAAAACAAAATTTTTCTAGGTGGCACTTGTGCCGAAACAACTTGGCGTAACGAGTTGATTAGTAAATTAAATTCTATTCCTTATTTCAACCCTGTTGTTGAAGATTGGACACCTGATTGCCAAGCAGTAGAAATTCAAGAAAAAGAATTTGAGTGCAATATTCATTTTTACTGCATAACAAAAGAAATGCAAGGTGTATTTTCTATTGCAGAAGTTGTAGATAGTGTTCATAACAAATTCAAAAGAACAATTTTACACGTTATCCCTGATGGATTTGAAAAAGGACAAATTAAGTCTTTACAAGCCGTTGTTGACTTAGTTAATTCTCGTGGTGGGATTGCTTATGTTGATAGTGATTTGTCAAGGTCGGCAAGAGTTTTAAACTATTCATTCTCTAATTATCCGAGTGCTGTTCAAAGTATCGCCTAACTACTGGCTACTCGATATTAATTGTAAACTAATCAACTAAAAACCAATGTTTATTTTTACAACACATACAGCATACAACGGATTAGTAGGCATAGTTGAAAGTGGCGAAATTTACGAGGTTAAAACGAGTAAAAAACTGCATAAAGAATTTCATTTAGGTGCAATATATTATAGAGCAATATCCGGCACTAAACGATACTCACAAAGCAAAATAGACCAAACTAAAATAGAATCACGTCAACCGATTAAATCAATAATTTTTAAACAGTAAAACAACAACCATGCAAATTAAAGGCACAATCATCGCACTACTACCATTGCAAACAGGACAAGGCAAAAATGGCGAGTGGAAAAAACAAGAATTTATTATCGAAACAAGCGGACAGTACCCGAAAAAGGTGTGTATTACCGCTTGGGGCAAAACAGTTGACTACGTGCCTAGCATCGGTACAGAAGTAAACGTATCGTTTGACATAGAAAGCCGTGAGTATAACGGAAGGTACTATACGGAGGTCAAAGCATTTAAAATCGAATCGGTTGGTAAACAAAACACGTCTAAACCAAACCAAGACGAGCAACAATATCAAGCGCACGTTCAAGAAAGAGCGAGTTCGGAGTTTGATGAAACGGATTTGCCATTTTAGTAAAACTTTATTTTCCGAAAATTTGGAATTTAAAAAGCAATATTGTACTATTGCATCACATTAAAACACAAGCAAAATGAACATTTACCAAAAACTACTATCCATCCAAAAGCACGTTTTGGGGTTGGAAAAAGACAAAGCTGGGAACAATTACAAATATGTTACCGGAGATAAGTTACTAGGCATAATTAAGCCTTTAATGAACAATTTAGGACTTCTTTTGAAGCAAGAAATACTAAGCATTGAAAACACTCGCCAAGACTACGCAACTCGTAATGGTTCAAAAAGTGAAATCAATTCAAAAGTAATGATGCGATTCACATGGATTGACACCGAAACTGGAGATAAAGACGAAAATTTATTTGGCGCAAACGGGCAAAACGATTGGGATAAGGGTGTAGGTTCTGCGCTTACTTATGGAGAGCGTTATTTTCTATTAAAATATTTCCACATTGCAACCGATGAAGATGATATTGATAATCCAGATAGGGTTACTACTCCAGAAGTACCAAAGCAAGAGCCTAAAAAAGCGTATTTAGAACGTGGAACCGCTGAATTTACAGCCGTTACCAATGCCATCCTAAAAG
>CAYVGM010000084.1:0-10177 GCA_964451125.1 uncultured Chitinophagales bacterium | reverse complement strand
TTTGATGGAGTTCGATTTTGTCGACAAGTGCATTGATGAACCTGACGGGGTTGCCGGGTTCGATAAAGTCATTTAAATCAGAAAATCGTAGCAGCACTCTGAATGTGTTTCATGGTGCAAATATAACACAAAATAAACTATACTACAAACATTAAACTAATTTTTTTCACAGCCTTACGACAGTCTCCCGTTTTAAACGGACAAGTTGTGAAAAAACCTCGGTTTTCCGCAAATTACTTTTTTTAAAGGGAGTTATTTGTTTTATCAATGACAATGCAAAATGTATGCATTTATCAACATATTTATATTTGTCTATTCTTTTTTTACTTTACTAAGAAGCTGAACTTTTTTGTTTTCTTTTATGTTATTCTTAATTTTTTCAGCTCCATGCTAATCAAAACTATTAAAACCCTATGCATGAATTTTGTTGCGGGTGCTTGCTTCTGTTTGTAGTAACAATACTACTTGCAAAAGGAATTATTATCTTCGCACCATGAAAAATACGCTTTCTGCTAACGACATCCGACAAGCTTTTCTCGACTTTTTTAAAAGCAAGGACCATCTTATTGTGCCTTCTGCTCCTATAGTGGTAAAAAATGACCCTACGCTTATGTTTATCAATTCGGGAATGGCACCGTTTAAAGATTATTTTTTAGGCATCGGCAAGCCCAAATCTGCCCGTATTGCCGATACACAAAAATGTCTGCGTGTTTCCGGAAAACATAACGATTTGGAAGAAGTGGGCGTGGACACCTATCATCATACCTTATTTGAAATGTTGGGCAACTGGAGCTTTGGTAATCCGGATCATCCAGAAGCCGGCTATTTCAAAAAAGAGGCGATTGCCTGGAGTTGGGAGTTTTTAACAGAAGTTTTGAAACTGGATAAAGACCGTTTGTATGTTACTATTTTTGAAGGCAATGCGGAAGAAAATATCCCTCGTGACGAGGAAGCCTACAACGAATGGAAAAAGTGGATTGCAGAAGACCGCATTTTACTTGGCAATAAGAAAGATAATTTCTGGGAAATGGGCGATACCGGTCCTTGTGGTCCATGTACTGAAATACATGTCGATTGCCGCACGGATGAAGAACGGGCAAATGTAGATGGAAAAACCTTAGTGAATAATGACCATCCGCAGGTGATTGAGATTTGGAATAATGTATTTATTCAGTTCAACAGAAAAAAAGATACTTCTTTAGAACTATTGCCCGCCAAACACGTGGATACAGGTATGGGCTTCGAGCGCCTGGTGCGGGTGATACAGGGAAAAACCTCCAACTACGACACGGATGTATTTTCGGGTACAATAAAGGAGATTGAAAAAATTACGCATGTAAAATATGACAACTCAATCTCCTCTTATGGAGGAGAAAAAGAGGAGGCTAAACAAGCTATTGCATTTCGCGTTCTTTCCGATCATATCCGTGCAGTTGCTTTCACTATTGCAGACGGGCAATTGCCGAGCAATACGGCTGCCGGCTATGTGATACGCCGTATTTTGCGCAGAGCAGTGCGTTATTATTTTTCTTACTTAAACAGAAAAGAACCGCTGTTGCATTTGTTAGTTCCAGTCTTGGCTACACAATTTGAAAATGTTTTTCCTGAGTTGAAAGCTCAACAGGATTTTGTGGCGAAAGTAATTCTGGAAGAAGAAAATTCCTTTTTGCGTACACTCGAAAACGGGCTTAAGCGTATTGATATCATACTGAAAGAAACAAGTGGAAAAATAGTAAGCGGTAAGTCGGCATTCGAGTTGTTGGATACTTATGGTTTCCCGATTGACTTAACGAATCTGATTGCTACGGAAAATGGTTTTACCGTAAATGAAACCGAATTTGATGAAGAACTGCAAAAACAAAAAGAACGCAGTCGCGCAGCAACCGAACTAAATGTTGATGACTGGATAACATTAGCGGAAGGCGAGGCTAAATTTGTAGGTTATGATTCTTTAAGTGTAAAATCAAGAGTTTTAAAATACCGCAAAATAAAGACTAAAGATAAAGAGCAATTTCAAATCGTATTGGAGCAAACGCCTTTCTATGCAGAAAGCGGCGGGCAAGTAGGGGATGTGGGCGTGCTTGAATTTATTAATACTGACAAACCTACTGAAATTACCATATTGTCTATTACCGATACGAAAAAAGAAAACAATTTGATTGTACATTTTAGTGATGATATTCCCGCAGATTTAAACGGAGAGGTATGGGCAAAAGTAAATCCTGTTATCAGAAAAAAAACAACCATACATCATTCGGTTACTCATTTGATGCACGCTGCTTTGCGACAAGTATTGGGCACACATGTGGCACAAAAGGGTTCATTAAACAACAGCGAGTATTTGCGTTTCGACTTTTCACATTTCCAGAAAATGAGCGACGAGGAAATTGCAAAAGTGGAGCAAATAGTCAATGAAAAAATACGCGAAGATATTCCGGTAGTAATAAAAGAAATGCCGAAAGAAGATGCCCTGAAACTCGGTGCAATGGCTTTATTCGGTGAAAAATACGGCGACACGGTGCGTGTGGTGGTCATGGATGAAAATTATTCTGTGGAGCTTTGCGGAGGTACGCATGTAGGCAGAACCGGTGAATTGGGTTTGTTTAAGATTACGGGTGAAAGTGCTATTGCTGCCGGTGTTCGTCGTGTGGAGGCCGTTTGCGGGGAGGCTGCATTTGAATATGTGCAGGCGAAAATTTACGAGCTGAAAACAATACATCAGGAATTAAAAAATCCGAAAGACAGCATCAAAGCTATTCAATTATTGATGGATAATAATGCGGCACTAAAGAAAGAAATTGAAAAATATCAGGGCGAAAAAGTAGAAAGCATTAAACAAAGTTTGCGTACTAAAGTGCGCAACCAAAATGATGTAAATGTGCTTATTGAAAAAATAGACGGTGTGAATGCTGAAGGGCTTAAAAAAATCCAGTTTGATTTAAAAGCAGAGTTCGATGATTTTTATTTTTTAGCGGTTTCAGTTATAAACGATAAACCTTTGATTTCGTTAATCATTGCGGATGAGTTGATAAAAAGTAAAAATCTTCACGCCGGAAACACGGTAAAAGAATTAGCCAAATCGATAAAAGGTGGCGGGGGCGGACAAGCATTTTATGCTACAGCCGGAGGAACTGACAACAGTGGTGTAGATACGGTACTCAAACAAGCAGAAGAATTATTTTTAGTACAGACCAACTGATAGAAGTTAAATTTGATAAGGGAAATTAATGTTTAGCCAGTTCGAGCATCATTTCCCATATATTTTCAAATGGGATAACTTCCCATTCAGCAATAATATAGGTGTTGAGTTTACGAAGTTCATCTATTTCAATTGCATTTAGTTTTTTCATTTCTCTGGCATTGAATCCTGTTTTTTCTGCTTTTAATATTAAACTTAAAAACAGATGATTGCGCTTATAAGTATTATCATTTAAATATCGGGTTTTATATACATAAAACCCGTCCATTTTCTTGAAAATAGGATTATAATCCTGTTTTGCCATCAGAAATAAAATTTCTACCAGTCGTATGGCAAAGTTAAATCCTGTTTTGTCTTTCGATGCTACAGGTACTTCATTGATAAATTTACCGATGCTGAATTTGTAATTACCTTTGTGCAAATAGTTGTCAAGAAAGATAAAGTAGGCTTCAAAGATGATCCATTTTTCTCTAAGGTTTTCATTTTGTTTATTGAAAAGCTTATTGGACATCACTTCTTGCAATACCTTACCGGCTCTTATAGTTTGATGGCTATGTAAATAGAGTTTAAATTCAAATTCTTTGATAGCATACCAGTTAAAACTAAATGCAGCAGGGAAGTAGTTTTTTTCTCTGTCAATTAATGCAATGCCTTTGTCATAATCTTTCAGATGCAGCAAACTTTTAAGTTTATAAAGAAAGATTAATGTTTTTCGGGTATTATTGAGTAATTGTGGATATTGTTCAAAAAAATGATGCAATTCATCTGTTACTGTTAACAAGCTTTGTACATTACCGGTGCATTCTTCATGATTTAATTTAAGTTGATAAAGATTAAAAGTTATTTCAGAGTCTTTTAAATTCTTTATTTTATCTTCAATCGCCAATATCGTTGCTTTTAATTCATCAATTAAAACCTGATTTACCGGTTTGCCGGCAATAAACTTTGCTTGTATTTTATTGAATAATACTCTACTCTCATTTTCTGTTGTATATGCGCTAATATACTCATGAAAACGTTCGGCTTCTTCTTCCACTTTTTTTACTTCTCCGTTTAAGGTGTAATACAAGATTAAGTTATTGGAGTATTTGATAAGTATATCATAATATTTAAAATTGAGCACACGAGTATATTCTTGTTTTATAAAATCTATAGCCGTTTTTGTTGTGCCGTTTAGCTTAATTAATATATCAATGCTGTGGGCGGCTGAAATACATTCATAATAGTTTTTTGTTACTTTATTATTGCCGAAATATTCATCTGCATCTAATAATAACAAGGTTTTTAAGAATTTCTTTTTAAATCTTGATTTTAATTGTCTGTATGCAACATTATTTTCTGTGCCATAAATAAAATATTCAGCTTCAGTATCTGTATTTATACTACTATTTTCAATCGCATTGTATAATTTTAAGTAAACATTGGACTCAGCTTTACTCAAAAATGTTTTATCCAGTACATTTAGAGAAGATAATTTTTTGCGATTCAGTATTTTTATGAGTTCTTTTAAATTTTCCATTGTCACATTGCTTTTATATTCTGGATATTCAATCTATTGATAAATAATACCTTATAGATTTCTACTTTCAAAATTATAAAAAAATATTGTCACAGTCAAGTGTAATTATTTTTGCTTAATAGTTTGATTATTGTCAACTTTGTATTGTCAAATTAATAACAACTAACTACATACTAACCCCCCAATGATTGAGTTGTAATTTTTTATTAAAGAAATGTGACTTTTAGTCACATAATTATAAAATATTGAACAAGATAAATGAATTATTTACTTGGAATTCAATACTATATGCATTTATTTTTTTGTTTAATTAATAGATTGAAGCTGTCACTTATTGCTGTTTTCTGTTTACTGATATGTATAGACTTGCCATAACTTTGTAGTATTAAATTAATCAAATAATCAAATAAATATTATGGCAACTCTAATATCACTCATCATTGCAATTAGCACATTAGGTACATCACCTTCTTTAACTACAACATCAAATACAAACAACATTATCATCATCGATAATGGTCAAGGATAATGGGTATTCACCCTCTTTTTTCATAGTTAGTTTTATCGTTTAGTAAAGGACAGCTCCCCCTGTCCTTTTTTTTTTATAAAGCAAGTAAATATTACAAGATTTATTCCACATATTTACGAAGCATCTTATCTATAATCTCATTACATCCGGCTTCAAAATTGGCAACCGCAAAATCAGCACCGGCATGTTCAAAATTTTATAGTCTTTCATGGGTTAATTCTACTAAAGTAGCCTTATCTGTTTTTTCTAAATTCCAGGTGACCACAGAAACGCATTCACTATATCCAAGTGTGCTGGAATTTTTTTTAGTTTGAACGGATTGGATAGTACAACGATGAAGAAATTTCTTGTTTTCGCCCGGTTCATAAAAATTAAAAACGGCATTTTCTTCCAATACAAAATCCGGAATATCAAAGTACCAGATTTTATTAGTGAGCGCACTCCAGATTTTAGTAACAGGAGCTTTTATTTCATGTGATACGGTAGTATTTTTTGTTTTTTTGATTAATCTACTCGTTTCATTACATAAACTACTTTCATCCCCATAAATTTGGTTGTCATTTTTAGTAGCTTGTCTGAAATATCTAAAATGGTATGTTTTTCTTTCCCATCTTTATCTTTCGTTTCAATGGTATAGTCGGTATGCGTATAAGTCCAGTTGCCCGTAAAATGTTTGTCACCGGCATACTCATCCATCGTGCCATTATTGTTGAATTTTAATGCAATCTGAGGTTTATCATCTGTAACCTGTATCGTCTTACCTTTTACTTCTATGGTTGTTAGTCTCCATTTGTGGCTTACCATATCTTTGATTTGCTGTTCGGTTAAGGCCTTTATGTCTGCAAACATAGCGATGCTACTCAGCAGGAGTAAGATGGTAATACTTAGTAATTTCTTTTGCATATTTATTGTTTGTGATTTTATTAGGTATGAATAGCCTCGAACAAACCCAGTTCTTTGTTTTTTCTGCAATTATTCCAATCAAAATATTTGCCGTTCATCGCAATATAAATACCCTTGGGTAACGTTTGTACAAAGGCAAGCGCAGCACCAAAGTTAAACAAACCGTCAGAACTGCCAAATTTATACGGTATCATAGCCCCGGTTAATACGATTGTTTTATCTTTAATTTTTTCGGCTAAAATCTTTGCAGTATCTACCATGGTATCCGTTCCGTGTGTAATCACGATTTTATCTTCCTCACATTTTATGCAATTCAATGCAATAATGGCTCGGTCTTCTTCGGTCATTTCTAAACTGTCTATCATCATCAGTGTGCGGATATCTACGTCTAATTTGCATCTGCCTAAATCCAGCATTTCGGGAACATGTGTATCTTCAAAAAACAATTTGCCGTTGAGTTCGTTATACTCTTTGTCAAATGTGCCGCCCGTAATAAATAATCGTATTGTCATTTGCCGGATTTATTTTATTATCAGTAGCTAATCTGCATGTGTTGTTTGGCTCTGAATTCTTCACGTAAAAACACGATGCCCATTTGGAAGATATCTACAGTAAGTCTTACTTTCTCATGGTTTTTAATATACTCCCAGGCTTCTTCCATTTCTTCCGACCAATGGATATCATCTAATACAATAACCGTATCATTATGGCAATAAGGTAGTACCGTTTTAAAATAATTGATAGTCGGTATTTCACGATGATTGCCGTCAATAAAAACTAAATCTAATTTACCTGCTTTTGTACAAACACCTTTCAATACATCATCAAAATTTCCTACGGTAAGGTCTATATTTCGCAACAGCAGTTTTTTCCAGCCTTCTTCTGCAATGCTCGCTATGTTTTTACAGCCTTCTATCGTATATACGTGTACATTTCGGTGTGCCGAAGCCAAATATGCCGTAGTAATTCCAAGCGAAGTGCCTAATTCTAATATGGAATTGGCTTTGTAATGACGTATCATCATATATAACAGATGAGCGTATTTTTCTTTTTTTACGCTACGGCGGGCAATTTTTGAAACTGCACGCATTTTTGACGTAAAGGTTTTCGACCCGGCTCCCAAGTCATTTACTTCTATGATGCGCTTGTCGTGCAATAAACCATCTCTGATTTGTTCTATTCTTTCGTAATCATCATATTTTACTTCTTTTTCAAATACTTCTGTGACTAACTTGAAAATAAAAGGTGAATGAATTTTGTATTTCGTCAGGGATGAAATTTTATAGGATACGTATTCGCCAAAATAATAAAGATTGCTCATAAGTCAGATTTAGCAGATGCTTTGAGTTTGGATAAAAATACGATATTATTTGTAATTAAATCAACTTATGTTCTAAGGCTGTTCTCAATAAGCCAATCATGGTTTTTGAGTTAGTTTTGCGCATCATATTTTTGCGGTGAGTTTCTACAGTACGCTCAGAAATAAACAATAAATCTGCAATTTCGGCATTGTTGTGTTCCAGAGAAATGAGCTTGAGAATCTCAATTTCTCTGTCGGAGAGATTGATTTTATCTTGTTTGGTTTGTTTTGTATTTGCAGAGCGCGACATTTCAGCCAGCACTTCATCGCTAAAATGCATCTTGCCTTCGGCTACTTTGTGTATTGCAGCCACCAGCTCTTCATTACCCGCATTTTTTAAGACATAACCCGAAATGCCGGCATCCAGCATTTTATTGATATTCGTAATATCGCCCGACATAGAAAGTGCAATGACCTGAATTTCCGGATTGATTTTTTTTATTTCTTTGGTCAATTCATAGCCGTCAATTACCGGCATACTGATATCTGTCAATACTAAATCGGGCTTGAGTTGATTGATTTCTTCTACTAATAAATTTCCGTTGGTGTACGTTTTTAAAATCTGTATATCATTATACTGACTTAAAATAGCTTTTAATCCATCAATCAGCATTTGATGGTCATCAACCAATACTATTTTTACTTTCAACATAGTTAAGTAGTGTAAGGTATTTCCAAAATGGTTGTAGTACCTTTTTCGTTAGCACTGTCAATATCGAAATTTCCTTTTAAAAAATCTACTCTCAAGCGAATATTTTTTAAACCAATACCTTCTTTTTTGGATAAAGTATCAAAACCGATGCCATTATCTTCAATAATGACAACAATTTCATCATCATGACCCACGCATTCCATATTTACTTTTGTTGCTTTGGCGTGTTTTATGATGTTGTTGAAAATTTCCTGAATAATGCGATATAGGGTAAGCTGAGCGGTCTTATCAAATCTGTCTTGTTGTAAATTGTAAATCGAGTGTGTTACATTAAGGCTTCCGGCTTGATTGATTTTGCGGATAAAATCTTCAATAGCGGCACAAAGTCCGTTTTCTTGCAAAACGGCAGGCATCATATTGTGTGATATATTTCTCACTTCTTTGATAGATTCATCCAAAAGCTCAATGCCATTCAGCAATTTTTGTTGAGCAGCATTAGTTTCATTTGTTATACTTGATGCAGCATTCAGATTTAATTTTGTAGCCGAAAGTAATTGTCCGACACCATCGTGTAGTTCTTTGGCTATACGTTGCCTTTCATTTTCTTCCGCTTCTAATACGGCCTTGGTACGTATTTGTTGTTCATGCATCAACTCTTCCTGCAAGCGAGCTTCTTGCTTGAGTTTGTAGCGGTTGTATAACAAATAAAATGATACAATACTTAATCCCAAAATAAGCAAAACTGCCGATAGCATCACATTGCGTTTGCTGAGTTTTAATCGCTGCTGTTGAATTTCATTTTCTTTTTTCTCAGTTTGATATTGGGTATTCAATTCTTCAATTTGCCGGATGCGTTTTTCATTCAGTATTTCTTCATTTAATGATTGATATTTTTCAAAATAAAACACGGAATTTTTATAATCGCCCATTAGTTTATACGTTTCCGCTTGCATTTTATAAGTATAAGCTTCCAGATCAAGATAGTTGATTTTATGGGCAGAGTCAGAAGCTGTTTTAAACTGGTGGAGAGCTTCGGTATAATTTTTTTTGGAAAGATATAATTCACCCAAATTATTGATGGCAATAGCCGTACCGGTTTTATCTGACAGTTGCGAACGCAAAGAAATACTTTCTTTCAGTGCATGCTCTGCATCTTCCCATTTTTGTTTTCCGGCATAAATTGAACTCAAATAATCCAGGGCATACGAAATTCCAAGTTTATCATTGAGTTCACGATATGTTTTTAAAGCTTTATTAAAATAATATTCGGCAGAATCGGGCATTTGCAAATCTGCATATACCAATCCTAAATTATTGTAAGACGTGGCAACTACCGATAAAGGTTTATCAGTTTTTTGACTATGGATAGTTTCGAACAGCATGCGCTTGGCATCGGCATATTTTTTTTGTTTGAGAAATAAAACCCCTAATTCGTTTTTAACTTGAGCTATTCCCGATTTATCTTGGTTTGTCTCAAATATTTTCAGTGCTTTTAAATAAAAATACAAGGCAGAATCCTGATTTCCACTGTAATAATGCGCCGTACCAATGCTTACGTAAGCTTGAGCTTTCGCTAAATTATTTTCTGTGAGCTCTGCTTTTTCAATAATTTGCGTAGCATACAAACGTGTTTTGTTGTAGTCTTTCAATTTATAAAAATCGGCAGAATCCTGAAGTGATTGTATAGTTTCAGCTTTCGGCATGAACGAGCAGGAGAGAAGTATACACAATAGCAAGGTGCTCTTGATTTGATTCAACACATGTATAGTTTTTAATCGCAACATATCAAGAGATAAGGTGTTTCTTAAATGTAAAGAAAAAGGCTGCATAATGCAATTATTTTAGTCTCCCAAAATACAAATTAATCGTTAAATTATTTGATAAAAATTTTTGGGTTGGTTTCTATGGTGTCCCAGTGTCGAAGTCAGGAAACAAATGCACCGTCCAAATAATATGTAGCGTTTTCGTCTTGAAGTTCATTTTCAATACCGTACTTATGTTCAAATATGTCAAAT